>CAZXMP010000033.1:0-25006 GCA_964641575.1 uncultured Chitinophaga sp.
GCTAATGCTTCAATAGATGTATCAGCTCTTGGTCCTTCATCGGTGTCAATAATTGTATTCTTCTTTTGTTTTTTGCCTTTAGCATCTAAATAAATTTCTTCCACATCAATTGGCAAAATACCCGGTTTAAAGTATCCGCTCTTGATAGCATTAATTGCTTTTTGATGTGAGTTGTACGAAAACTCATCCTGGTCTTCCCGGCTAACTTTATAATCTTTGGCCACCGCTTCGGCAGTTAATCCCATACTGAGATAGTAATCGGGTTCATCTTTTGCAATTTTATAAGATGGTACCGTTTTCCAACCAGCCGTTGGAACCAAACTCATACTTTCTGTCCCTCCAGCGATGATGCAATCAGCCATACCCATTCTTATTTTGGCAGTAGCCATAGCAATAGTTTCTAAACCAGATGCACAATAACGATTAACCGTTACACCTGGTACATCAAACCCCAATGCCCGGGCAGAAATGATACGACCAAATTGTAAGCCCTGCTCTGCTTCGGGAACAGCGTTACCCACAATCACATCATCCACCATTTTGCCTTCCAACTGAGGCACAGTCGCCATTAAACCCTTAATTACTTCTACCGCCAGATCATCCGGGCGATAAAAACGGAATCCTCCACGTTTAGCTTTTCCTACAGCTGTTCTGTACCCGGCAATTATATACGCTTCCTGCATAAAAAAAATTTAATTGTTTGAAGCCTGTGGTCATTAAAACCCACTCTTAACCATAAACCAAAGTTAGTTGTTTATGCAACTTTCTATATCAAAATTAATGGATTCAGTTATCCAGAAAAAAAGTTTTTGGTTTCCGTTGCTGATAGGGTTTCTTTGAATAAAATTTAAACATGAAAAACCTGTTTCTGGCTCTTATCGTTCTGATTTTTTGTGCTTGCGGTTCTTCTAAAGACAAAAAAGCTGCTACTGCTGATGGCGCCTCGCTGGAAAGCAGATTGGACTCATTTATGAAAGCAAACGACAACATGAACATTGAAGAAATGGCAGATTATCTTTATCCGAAGCTGTTTACCATTGCACCAAAGGCAGATCTAATAAAAAGTATGCAAGAAACTTTTAATGGGGATGAAATGCAAGTTGAGCTGGACGAGGTAAAGGTTGATACACTCTACCCTGTTTTTGATTTTGCAGAAGGAAGCTATGCAAAGGTGAAATACTCCATGGTAATGCGGATGAATTTTAAAAACAATTCAGATAGTACTGCCGACAATAAAGAGATGCTGGAAAATATTAAACAATCGATGGCTGCAGAATATGGTGCAGACAATGTAAGCCTCGATGAAAAAGGCATTATAAGCATCAAAGAGAAAAGTGTAATGGTGGCTATTAAAGATGAGTATGCTAAAGAATGGTCTTTTGTAGAACTAAAAGAAGATGACCCCATGACTGAGAAACTATTTACAAAAGAACTGTTGGCAAAATTGGCTACTTATAATTAAGCTATACCTGAACTGATGTATAAAATTCTTCGAAATATTCTTTTCTTATTTCCAGCTGAAGGGGTTCATTATTTTGCCATGAACGCATTAAAGCTGCTTTGCAAACTTGGATTTAAAAGATTGCTGGTTGATAGTTATTCGACCAATGACACAAAAACAGCTATTACTTTTTGTGGTTTAGATTTTAAAAATCCGGTAGGACTTGGAGCTGGTTTTGATAAAAATGCAAAATACCTTACCGAGCTGGAAGCTTTGGGTTTTGGTTTTGTAGAAATAGGAACTATAACTCCAATGGCACAAGCCGGTAACGATAAACCCCGTTTATTTCGCTTGCCAAAAGATAAAGCACTCATCAACCGGATGGGATTTAATAATGATGGAGTGAAGGTGATTACGGAGAGACTACGTCAATGGTCAATATTGAATAATCAATCTAAAGACTCCCATTCACGGCTTATAATTGGAGGAAATATTGGCAAAAACAAAATCACACCTAATGAAGACGCCTGGAAAGACTATGAAATTTGTTTCAAAGAATTACATCCGTTTGTTGACTATTTTGTAGTGAATGTTAGCTCTCCCAATACACCGGGACTACGAGAGTTGCAGGAAAAAGACTCCTTGCGAAAAATTTTATCGCATTTACAAACAATTAATACCACTCAATCGAACCCGAAACCATTATTGTTAAAAATTGCACCCGACCTTACCCAGGAACAAATTGATAATGTAATTGATCTGGCTTTGGAAATTAAATTAGACGGACTCGTAGCAACAAATACAACAATCAGCCGTTCCGGACTTTCGACTCACGACTCACGACTCGCATTCATTGGCGCAGGCGGTTTAAGTGGTTTACCCGTAAAACACAGAAGCACAGAAATAGTAAAATACATTTGTGACAAAACAAAAGGAAAAATCCCCATCATTGCTTCAGGCGGCATTTTTTCCGGGGCAGATGCCAAAGAGAAATTAAATGCCGGTGCTGCATTAGTGCAGGTATGGACAGGTTTTATTTATGAAGGGCCTTCAATTGTAAAAAGAATTTGCAAATCATTATAAGCTAAAAAATGGAGCATTTATTAACATCAGAGAGTATTATCAGCTTTTTAATTCTAGTTGTACTGGAAGTAGTGCTGGGGATTGACAATGTAATTTTTGTAAGCATTATCATGAACCGTCTGAAAGATAAGAAACAGCAAAACAAAGCCCGCCGTTATTGGATGGTTTTAGGTATAATAATGAGATGTCTGTTGTTAATGGGACTTGGATGGCTACTCGCCCAAAAAGGGAAATCAGTATTTACCATAGCTGGAAAAGGATTTGACCTGGCAAGTATTGTAATGCTGGCGGGTGGTTTATTTCTGATTTACAAATCAGTAATGGAAATCCACCACAAGCTGGAAGGTGAAGATCCGAATGAATCACTTAAAAGTCAAAAAGCCCTTTCTTTTGGGAGAGCCATTGGACAAATCGTACTTATTGATGCAGTATTTTCATTCGACAGTGTTATTACTGCCGGGGGCACTACCAAGCATGTAGAAATAATGATTGCTGCTGTGGTAATAGCTATGACGATTATGTTTTTGTTCAGCGGAAAAATTTCGGGCTTCATACATAAGCATCCAACCTTAAAGATGCTGGCACTTTCATTTTTAGTAATGATCGGATTAAGTCTAATTATGGAAGGCTGGGATGCTGATGCTGCACATGAATTAAAATTGAAAAATTATATCTACTTCGGTATGGCATTCTCGTTTATTGTGGAAATGCTCAATATGACTATGATGAGCAAAGCCAAAAAGACAAAAGCACATGTAGTAAAATTAAATGTGCCGGTACTTGATGATGATAAAAATGAAGGAGATATGGCAAGATAAATCCATAGCCCCTTCACTCTTTTTAATTCATCTTTTTATAAATTCTTTTGCCATTATCTCCGGTGAAAAGTAATCCGCTTTCACTTACAGAAAAGTTTACATACTGGCTTTCCTTTGTAGCAGGATCTACTAAATACAGTTGCTTTCCTTTAGTGTACCACTCTCCTTTTGTGGCCTTGCTTTTATCTTCCCCCCTGTAATAACCACCAGGCCCACTACTTTGTCCCGGCCAGGTATAAAAACTACCATCGCCTATGAACTGTAACATTGTTTCATTGGTCATTGAACCACCACCACCAGCTCCCAAAATCTCAGTGTATTTCCACAAGCCAATCAATTGAAGGTTTCGATCATTTACATTTCCTGATTGCTTTTCCCGCTTAGCTGTAGCTGTATTTACCTTTTTCATTATCATTTCTATTTCCTTGTTCTCCAATTCAGGAAAAGTTATGCTTATACGCAATTCATTTTCATCAACCCTTCCTCTATAAGTGTATACTGTTCCAGTTTCATCATCAGTTATAATACCTGTAGTTGAATCTTTTTTTATAGTGCCCTTAAGTGCAGCTCCTTTTCCAGCTAATAGTAAAGATCCTTTAAGAACATCCTTTTCTAAAGTAAGCGTAGCCGATATTGGATTACCGGAAATATCTCCACTAAACTTGCCTTGAAAGTTTTTTCTTGGCCCAGATTGGCTATTACACATAGAAAAAAAGAATAAAAACTGAATTAATATGATATTTCGCATTTGGAATTTTGTTTTAGGATTACAAAACTATATTGATAATTACCCATTATGTAGCTCAAAAACCAATTGAGTTCTAGAGAAAAAAATTCACCATCAATCATGCTAATAGCAGGGATATAAAAAACCTGATTGTGTACCTCTATGCCGGCCTTGCCACGGGAAAAGTTAGCCACAGATAATAGGCAAGCTTCAGGATTTTTTCTTTTGACTATTACAAATCAAACTTATTAACAACTGTATTGTCCTCAATACCTAATTGTAGTGAAATCCAACAGCTGCTTATTTTTGGATATTTCGGTAGTAATAAGCAATGGCTTCACCAAGAGATGAAACATGGATTTTTTCGTAAATCTTTTTTATGTGGGAATTGACGGTATGAAAACTTAAAGAGAGCTTGTCGGCCACAATTTTGTAGCTGCACCCTTCTGCCAGCAATTCCAACACTTGCTGCTCTCTTTCTGAAAGTGGATTCTCATTTTGTTGCGGCTTAAAATAATCAAGCACCTTTAAAGCAATTCCGGGATTCATTACTGCCCCACCTTCGTACACTTCCTGTATAGCCTGAAGTATTTTTTGTGGCGGGTCTTTTTTAAGTATGTATCCGCTGGCGCCATTCTTAATACATTCAAATATTTTATCACTTCCATCAAACACTGTTTGCATCAGTACTTTTATATGAGGAAATTTCTCTTTTATACTTTTTAGTCCAATAATGCCATCTGCTTCAGGCATATTTATATCCATTAATACTACGTCTGGAAAGCAAGTTTCCATATCCTGAATAACTAGCAGACAATTAGCGGATTCACCGGCAAAAGTTAGCTCAGGGCTTAAATCCAGCAATGCCTTTAAGCTATCCCTGCGGGCTGCATTATCATCATAAATAAAAACCTTGATATTCACTTGACGAAATTATAATGTTCTTAAATAAACAAGCTGCCTAATATTAGTGAAGCATCAGCTATCTCCGAAAAAATGATTTAGGGAAATGGATGCTAATCTCAGTACCCTCATTAATAACTGTCCTAACTTTCATTTCCCCATGCAATTCAGCCACCCGATTGTGCAAATTAGTAAGTCCGTTCCCATCTTTCTTACCATTCATATCAAAACCTACCCCGTTGTCTTTAATAATAAGTTCAATATTTTCTCCTGTTATAGCAAGTTTTAAACTGGCCATTGTTGCATGACTATGTTTTGCCAAATTGTTTATTGCTTCTTTAATTATAAGCAATAGATTTCTTCGTACATAAAAGCTTTGTAAAAAATTTTCTACTTCCGGATCCATTAAATAGGTGAAATTGACATTGATATTATTCAACAAGTCAACCCCAAAGTTTTTTACCTGTGCTTCTAATGTAGTGCCACCAACACTTGCCGGTTTCATACTCCACACTATATCATTCATTTCATCCATCAAAAACTGACTTTGCAAGTAAATTTTATGCAACATTTCTTCTGCTTTTGCAGGATTAGAATAAATATTCTTTTCTGCAATTGAGCTATAAATATGAAGACTGCTTAATGATGCACCAATATCGTCATGCAGGTCTTGACTTATCTTTTGCCGCAAAGCTGCAGATGCATGTTTTTGCAATTGCAGGTTTCTGTATAAAATAAAGCCAACTACAAATAAAACAAAGGCTACTACTGCTATCAACAATCTAGTATTTGCCAATTTTTTATTATGATTTGCTTCGTTTACTTCCAATGTCAATAACCTTTTTTCATTCGCTACACCTGATTCTAAAATAGATTGCACCTGGTTATTATTACTAGTCAGGCTCTCACTTTCAATTTTCGATTTTAGTTTCAACACTCTCACTAATCTGTCCTTATCATTTCCACTTTCATAAACTAAAACTGCCGTATTCAAAAATTGTAATGTAAAAAATCGGTTGATATTCGGATTTTCTGTCAACAATACTAATCCAGAATCAAGATGTGCAATTGCATTTTGATAATTCCCATTCACATTAAAGACTCTTGCAATTCCTGCTAAACAAAGTAGCTCTATATCAATGTCCTTATTTGATTCCGCCACTTCTTTGCCTGCCCGATAATTTACCAATGCACTATCTAACTGGTTTAGTTCTATAAAAATATCTCCGGCACTTGTATGCCCCGCTGCAATGCCCCTTCCCCACAATTGATTATTTGAAAGTTGAAGTGATATTTTTATAAAGTATAATGCACTGTCATACTTCTTCATTTTGTGATAGGTTTCTGAGAGATTACCATAAAGATGAAGAGGTTTAGACAAGGCAATATATTTCCCCGTATCTAACTGCTGACTAATATAAGTTAACCCCGTTCTGAAAAAAGAAACAGCATTGCGTAAACTGTCAAGGTTCATTGAAAAAATACCGAGAAAGTTATAACTGTCCATCAACAACAGGCTGTCTTTTAAATTCTGTGCTATTTGCAATCCCCGGAAACTTTCTTGAAGTCCAAGCTGTTGCAAATTGTTATAATAGTAAACTTCTGCTTGCCGGCTGGTTAGGAAGTAATTGAAAAGAGAGGCTTTTTTAGCAGGTATTTTATCATGAATTTTATTTAACCACTCTTGTGCAGAATCATACTGCTCTAATTCCATATATTGGTCAGCAATAAAAAAGGAAGCTTGTATATACTTTTCTTCATCATCGCTATAGGTTGCAAATACTTTTTTTGCAGAATCTAATTGGCTTTGTTGAGCAGCTATTTTATTATAGAATAAAGCAATAAATAAACATACTGCCGATATTTTTGTAATGATGCCAGAACACATTTATGAAAGATAATAAAAGCTATTGTTATTTGCAGCAATCTTATTTTGCTGCTAGCATTTTTTCAGTTACCCATCCTCACTATTATCAAGGTAACCGAATGTAACAACCTTGTTAAATAAATTCGAATCCGGTTTTCTCATCTTTGCTTCCTAATTCAACAGAATCAAGATTGCCTGGCAGTTCAAATTTTGTTGAAATGTTTAGGCCAAACTATTTAATAGATTGGCCTAAACATTATATTACGGCGTAAAATTTTTGCAGTAATAAGATTTAATACCGCAATTAAATTAATTTTTTTCCACTACCCATATTTGAGACTGATCATCAGTAATTGCCGGTCTTGTATCTACTCCGCATGCACTTGCACCATTACAATTATTTCCCGCATCTAGTAATTTTCCATTTGCCACATTTTTGATAAGATATTTGCCGGGCGCCAATCTTAAAAACAACCATCTTTGATTGGCATTAAAGGCTGGCACATTATTTCTTTCCCACAATATTATATTAGAAACATTTGCAGAAAAAAGGTTTTCGGTATCGCTATCAAGTAAATATTCTATTGTTTCTATTACTTGATTTCCAAACCAATCAGTTTTAGTTTTAGAAACAGTTCCAAAAGAAATTGTATATCCCACCGCACCATTTCTTTCAATTTTCACTTTTCTTCTTTCTGATGTAAGTTTCAAATCACAATCATTGGCGAGTCCACTTACTTCGTTTAACAGCAGCCTTCCATTACTGGCATACGATTTTATATAATAGTTTCCGTTTTCTATTGCAGTGCCTAATACATTATCAATTGCTGAAGCTGCTGAAAACCTAATTGTTTCGGCGGCTTCGCTTATCACTTGCCCTGTTTCCCCTAACATTTGGCCTACTTCATTTACTGTCCCTTTTGCAATATCAAAAAAGTTGGCACTAAGGCCTCGCTGCACTGTTAGCAAATCACATGCTTCTGAACCTGCATCCGGCAAATCCAAAACCCTTGGCAATTTTAACCGGCTGCCTCCTTCTATTTGATTTCTTGCAGCTTTCAAATACCATAGCGGATGATGATAACACATGTGACTGCTTCCTAAATAATTGTCAAGCTTTAGTACACCGCCAGTTGTTCCGTTTAATGCACCCGATACTCCATTGCCAATTGCACCTAGAATAGCTGGGATAATTTTGAGTACTTCGGCTTCGCTTCTTTCTGGTTCGTTGTATCTCATTGTATTTACATCATCATAATACACTCTTGTTCCTGCCTTGTGATAGCCCATTGCTTTTGGACCAACCGTTGTAATCGGATCATCTATAAAATCAAACCGCTGTAATCGTCCTCCAGGAAATAAACGATCCATTTCAGTTACAAATTCTAATGTGCCTGGATGAGGTGAAGCATAAACATAAATTCCATGAGGTTTTAACCCTCTTTTAGCCATATACATTGCATACAATTGCGCCTGTCCGCCTCCTAAACTATGGCCAGTTATCCATATTTTTTTGGTGGCTCCTCCTTTTGCAGCTATATAATTATATAAATCTGTTTTAAACCCATCATGTTCCATAGACAACCACATGCCTTTGTGTATTTTACCGGTAAGTTCTGGTGTTGAATGATGAACTGCATCAAAATCAGTTGACACCCACTCGGCAAAATCATACAATTTTCCTGAAAGAAATCCTTTGGGATTATTACTTCCTACTCTATCCGTACCTCTAAACACAACAAAAATTGTAGTGCTTGTAGAGATAACCATTGCTTCCGGATCATATCCTAACCTATCAGATTTTTGAATAAACTTAAACTCTGCATCGGCTGAAAAAAACTTTTTTGTATGCGCCTCAAATTCTCCTTTAAATCTTGTAGGGTTAGTTTGCAATTGCGTTTCATAAACTTCAGGATTTTTTGCATTAACCGCCATTGCAAGATACTGAGGATAAACCACTGTTGACAGATAGCAAAGCAAGTACGCATTCACTTCATTTTTTCCTACAGCAGTATTGCTAAAACTAGTACTAAATACTCCAGTGCCTCGTACTTCTGCTGCGGAACTTTTTCCAGAAATAGGTTTTAATGTTATTGGCTGATAATCATCAAGCCTGCTTACATTCGTTCCTATGCCTTTTTGTGGAATCTTTGACTGTGCAATTGTAATGGACGAGTTGATTGAAAAAAAAATCGTCAATAACAAGATCAAATTTTTTCTCTTTGACATCATACTTTGTGATTGTTTAAAATAATTTGAAAAATATTTTCAGCCAAGTATCGTATCAAGATTTTAATACCAGTAATAGAAACTCTTGAGCAATAATTTTCTTACACAGTAAAAATGCAGAAAATAATAAAAGCTAACAATCACTAATAGTAGTGAGTAAAAAAAACGAATTACAAAAAGAACAGCGATTATAATTTCAATAAAGGCAACACCTGTCGATTGTTCTCCGCCTGCATTACTTCCAATTGGTAATACCCTGCAGGTAGTGCTGCTATGTTCAATTGCAATGATGTGCCTGAGTTACTGAAACTCCATGTTTTTACAGTGCGGCCGTACATATCGTTTATTCGTAGTTTCAGATTGCGCCTGTTGTTTTGCAATTGAAGATGCAATACATCTTTTGCGGGGTTAGGGTAAATGTTGATGACTGATGTTTGTTGAAGATTTACAACTTGAACTGAACTGTAAGTAAAGCTGCCATCAATATCTACCATATTTAAGCGATAGTAAAGTTTAGGAACTGCTGCAAATACTGTTAAGGCATTGGCATCAATATACTGGTACTGTTGTTTGCTTGTGAGATTGCGTGCCGCTAGTGTACCTGCGGCAGTAAAGTTGATGCCATCTGTACTACGTTCAATGTTGAAATGACTGCAATCTTGCTCATTTTCTGTGGTAAAGTTCAACGCTACATCATTATTTTGTTTTGCTGCGTAAAATGATAGTAGTTGCAATGGAAGTGGCGTGGTAAGTGTTTGCACAATAAATCCACTGAAGCCATTTACCTGAAAACTCACTTCCCAACGGTTGTACAAATCGTTCCAAACAATATCATTATCGTTCGGATCAATAACAGAAACTGTACTGTTGTAAGAAGACGGAAGTCCAGTTCCATTGTTACTGTTGCCTGAATATTTTCCAATACGTAAATTATTTTTGCCTGCGGCATCTGCCGAACCTGCAGGCAAGTTGAGTATGCTGCCCGGATGTGCGTTGAATTCATCAAATTCAGTTTGCGAAAAATACAATGTTACTCTTGCAGTGGCAGCAGCTTCATTTATTGTTGGTGTAATTTGATAATGTCGTGCAACAAATGGCTGGCCTGCATGAGTAGTCACACTGCTTTCAACCCATGCTTGCGCAGTAACACTACCAGTAATTGGAATGCCACCATTGTTGTCATTCGGAGTAAGGCTTGCAATTATGCGGCAATTACTTTCGGCAATAATTGCTACTGGTGACGTTCCGGCAATGTTCATTGTTTTAGTATCTAAACTATTGGCCAGGTTCATGCCGGAAGGATTGTAAATAACAAATTTATTGGCCGTTGCAAAGCCTGCAATCATCAGGTTTTGGTCGGCCATATGAATAACCGGGGTAACGTTGTTGCCTCCAATAATACTGTTGCAGGAATTGATAAATCCGGTAAGTGGCACAGATGCATCACCCCAGGTGGTAGCTCCTGAATTTACAGTAGCACCATTATCCCAAAAACCACTGGTGATGGCATAATTGCCATTGCTGAAAGTGATGATATCGCCACCCCCGCCAGTAATATCGCCGCCTATGAAATCGCTGGCGGTAGCACCTATCAAAGAATTAGCGGAAGTAATAGGACCAGTAACCCCGGTAGTTCCATCGGCCCAGGTAACAGCACTGGCATTTATAATGGCTCCATTATCCCATTCGGCACTACTGATAATATAATTGCCATTGGGAAGATTTGTTATACCCTGTTTACCTACTACATCATTTGCTTTGCTGCCCACTAATGAATTACTGCTACTAACGGTTCCGGATATGCCAGTTGTGCCATTGCCCCAGGTAACTGCACCAGCATTTGAAATGGCTCCATTATCCCAGTTATTGCTCATTACTACAAAATTTCCATTGGTAAGTGATTTGATTCTACCCCCAGCACCCACATTATCATTTGCCGCTATGCCTGTTAAAGAGTTGCTTACTGAAACAGGCCCGGTAATACCTGTTGCTCCATTGCCCCAGGTAGCAGCACCAATATTAATTGGAGCTCCATTATCCCACTCGGGACTGCCAACTACATAGTTACCGTTCGACAAAACAATTACGTTACCACTCCCTACTTTGTTATCGGCTGTGCTACCAACTAAAGAATTACTGCTGGTGATTGTTCCTGTTAAGTCAACAGAACCATTAACCCAGGTAACGGCACCTGCATCTGTTGTGGCCCCATCATCCCATAGCGAACTGGCAATAACAAAATTACCATTGGGTAAAGCAACAACGCCGTCAAGTCCAACCGCATCATTCAAAACGCTACCTATTAAAGAATTGCTACTGCTTACAGTACCCGTTCTTCCCGTAGTTCCATTACACAATGTAACTGCACCCACATCTGTTAATCCACCATTATTCCATAGCGAACTAGCCACAACATAATTACCATTGGAAAGTGCGGTTACATTTCTTCCTACTCCATCAAAACTTGTTGAACCTACTAAAGAGTTGCTGCTGCTTACTGTACCCGTTGTTCCCGTGGTTCCATTGCCCCAGGTAGCTGCACCCCGGTTTAAATCATTTGGCCAGCTACTGCTTTTTACAACGTAATTGCCATTGGTTAATGCAATAACACCGTCACTGCCTATTCGATCGTGAAAAGTACCTGTTAGTGCAATAGCAGTACTTACCTCGCCGGAAATTCCTGTTGTTCCATTGCCCCAAACAACAGCACCTCCATCTACAACAGCTCCAAAATCGCATTTGCTGCAAACGACAACATAGTTTCCATTGGTTAATGGAAAAACTCCCTGAACCGATTCAGTTAACCCCATTCTGTCGTTTGCAATTGTACCCACCAAAGAGTTGCTGCTGCTAACTTCTCCGCTAATAACCGATGTTCCGTTAGCCCAGGTTACTGCTCCTGCATTGGCAGCACCAGTGTTATCCCAGTCAGAGCTTCTTATTAAATAATTATTATTGGTTAAAACTGTAATTCCACCATTGCCAACAGCGTCGTCGGTTCTTTTACCTATTAAAGAATTGCTGATACTTACAGAGCCGGTAACACCAGAAGTACCACTTCCCCAAGTTGCGGCACCAACATTTACAATGCTGCCATTATCCCAATTAGGACTAAGTACTACAAAATTGCTATTGGGTAATGCGATGACCCCTAAATCAAATATTGATATTCGTCCCACCTGATCATCGGTCTTACTTCCTACCAGCGAATTAGCAGGGCTAACAACTCCATTTAATCCCGTAATGCCATTTACTAAAGTAACAGCACCGGCATCAACAGCAGTTCCATTATCCCAAAAAGGAGATACCACTACAAAATTGCCATTAGGCAATGGAGTAACACTGCCAACGCCGTCTTCTGCTGTGCTTCCTTTTAATACGCTGATAACTGTGAAAGTAGTACCGCTGTAGAGATACACGGCACCTACATTTTGTACAGAGCCTTCATCATAACTAAAATCGGTAACAACAAAATTGCCATTTGAAAGATGGATAATTCTTGAACCAAAGCTACCGCTACCGGCCGGGCCGTTGATAGTAAATGATTGTGCTGTTGCAGCCATTGCAAATAATATTGCCAAACATGTTGCCGTTAGTTTATCCATTGTTGTTGATTGATAGCTGAATTGAAAAGCTGAAACCTGAACTGAACAAAAATAAATTAGAAGGGTACCAGAACTATACCTAAATCAAGTTATGAAAGACGAAAACAGTTTTAGACTATCGCTCCTATTAAGGATAACACAGATAGTAGATCGTGCTTGAAATAATCGTTTTAATAACCTCTTTATAAAAAACAACCCAATCATTTTGCACGAATCAACTGCAGATTGTAATTTGTTTTTGTAAAATTGATGTCTTGAGTTATTATTACATATAGGGATTAATACCTACAATCAAGGCCGCCAACATGAAACCAACTTTTACTTTTTTGAATCCTGTAAAGGAGGAAGATCTGCGACTTAGCTTTGGGCACCTGCAAACCGTTTCATCACCATTAAATCCTTCCGAAATTTTTGTACATACTATTTCCATGTTCAAGAAAATGGCAGGGGCAAGTCATTTTTGGTTTATTGCTGACTCTGTTAATTGGCTTATTTATGATGCCGGTGGTTCATATAGTACAATGACGCCAATTGGAGCTAATGAATTCATAGGGCAAACACCAGAAATTCTATTCCGCTACACTCACCCGGGTGATAATGCAAGTATGCTTGGCTTCAGCCAGCACTGGATCAAATATTATATGGGTCTGACTGCTGAGAAAAAAGCACATGCAAGAGCCACTATCTACCTGCGTATGCTTAATAAAGAAAATGATTACAACTGGTGCATGGTGCAGTATGTTGATACCATCATTGATGAAAATGGCAGGATCATCTACGGTCTTACATTGGTAACAGATATTTCACATCTAAAAAAAGATGGGAGTGCTATGATGACTTTATTAAACACATTCGATGACAGTCACCATCATTTTATGTGTTTGGATGGACAAAATCTTACTGAAACAGAGCACCCGATAAATCCATTTACCAGACGTGAAGCAGAAGTATTACGGTTACTAGCTAAAGGATATAGCAGTAAGCAAATTGCTGAAAAATTGAATATAGCTGTAAAAACAACTGATAACCATCGACAGAATATGCTTCGCAAAACAAATGCAAAATCAACCGCTGAAGTGGTAGCTTATGGCATTACAACGGGAATTATTTAAACAGTACCAGCATAGTTTCCGGCATTAAAATTATTAAGAAGCAAGTGTATAATTTTCTTATTGCCTAATTCCAATTGTATTTATATTTCTGATTTCGGAGAAAGTATTTCAACCAATACAAAGTAATGTGGCTGCCACTACTCCTGCAGTTTCCGTTCTTAGTCTTGTTTCTCCCAATGTAACCGGAACAAATTGATGTTGTAAAGCCAATTCAATTTCTTTTGGAGTAAAATCACCTTCAGGCCCAATACAAATGAGGGAATGTGATGATGTGGAAATATGAGAATGAAGTAATGATTGCTTTTCTGCATCAATACAGTGAGCTATAAAGTTTGAGCCATTTTCACACTTCCACATTTCCATATTTTCATATTGAACTGGCTCATGCAAAAGAGGCACCCATGTTTGCTGACTTTGCAACATTGCACTAATTACGATTCCCTCTAACCTATCCTGGCGAAATTTTTCTTTCTCTGTTCTATCACAAATCAATGGAATAATTTCAGCTACTCCAATCTCAGTTGCTTTTTCCAAAAACCACTCAAAGCGATTCGTATTCTTTAATAATGAAATTGCAACAGTAACTTTCCGACTGGAATTTGGAATTTGTTTTTGGGATTTTATTTCAACATTACAATGCTTCTTATGGTCTTCAGTTATTTCACAGGTTAGTAAACTCCCTTTCCCATCAGTAAGATTTAATTGCTCTCCTACTTTCATTCTCAGCACCTGAACTATATGCTTTGATGTTTCTTCGTTCAAGACAATTTGCTTTTGTGCATAATCGTATTCATTTATATAAAAAAACGGAAGTGCCATAGCAGTAAAAATAAAAAAGTCCCACTATAAAACGGGACCTAAATTCGTATTTCGTACTTATAATTTTTTACTTAAAACGGCGTATCTTCATCATCTTCCGGCAAGTCGTTCATTTTACTTCCGGTTTGTACAAATACTCTTGCTCCATCACCGCCAGCATCGGAAACTGGCTTCCAGGCACCGCCTGGTAAACCAATGCCGTTGTACGGATCATCATCCCAACCTGTAAATTTCTGAATATGCAATAATGCTTTCAACTTAATTGTTTCCAACGAACCGTTACGATGCTTGGCGATCTTTACTTCTGTTAATCCTTTTATGTTCTCTCCTTCTGAATTAGTTGTGATGTCATAATATTCCGGACGGGAAAGGAAGATTACCATATCCGCATCCTGCTCAATTGCTCCAGATTCACGCAGGTCACTCAGTTGCGGTGTCTTGGAGCCATCTTTTGCGCCACGGGTTTCTACTGCACGGCTTAACTGTGATAATGCAATGATCGGCACATTCAATTCTTTGGCCAATGCTTTTAAGTTCCTGGAAATATTACTGATCTCCTGCTCCCTGTTACCATTTTTATTTTCATTAGTACCGCTCATCAACTGCAAATAGTCAATAATAATAAGACCGATATCATGTTTATTTTTTAAGCGGCGGCATTTGGCCCGCAATTCAAAAATATTCAACGCCGGTGTATCATCAATAAATAAGGGAGCTTGAGCCAATCGTTGTATACCTCTTGCATATAACTGTTTCATTTCATGCTCTTCTAATTTACCCCTGGCAATTTTTTCTAACCATATTTCACTTTCAGCAGAAAGAATACGTTGCACCAACTGGCCAGCACTCATCTCCAATGAAAATAAAGCGACTGGTGTTTGTTTACTAGCACTCATTACTGCATTACGGGCAAGGTTCAATGCAAATGCTGTTTTACCCACGGCAGGTCTTGCAGCTAAAATAATCAAGTCGGTATTTTGCCATCCATAGGTTACTCTGTCCAATGCAGCAAATCCACTCGGCACACCTGTTACATCTTCATTCTTATGTCGCAGGTCTTCTATCCGTTGTATTGTTTTTACCAATACAGA
Source organism: uncultured Chitinophaga sp. (assembly GCA_964641575.1). Lineage (GTDB taxonomy): Bacteria > Bacteroidota > Bacteroidia > Chitinophagales > Chitinophagaceae > JJ008. The sequence goes on from CAZXMP010000033.1 coordinate 15,696, forward strand.
ATCAATGGTATCAAAATTTTTGCGGAGGTGATTATTCGTTATTTCAAACAATTTACTTTCTGCATCGTCCAGCAAATCGAATACATCGGTTGAATCTTCGTATGCATCACCTATAATTTCTCCGCTGATGCGAATCAATTCCCGTTGAATAAATTTTTGCAGGATGATTCTTGCATGTGCTTCAATGTTGGCAGCAGATACAACTGCGTTGGTCAGTTTGGTTACATAGTATGCCCCACCAATTACTTCCAACTCTTCCTTAAACCGTAATTCTTCCGCTACGGTAAGTATATCTATTGGCTGACTTTTATTAGCCAGACTCTGCATGGATTTAAAAATGCGTTGGTGTGCTTCTACATAAAAACATTCGGGCTTTAAAATTTCCACTACTGTATCAAATGCACTTTTTTCCAGCATGATTGCGCCGAGTACAGCTTCTTCTAAATCTTTAGCCTGGGGTGGTACTTTACCATACACCATGGTACCAAGATCGAGAGAGGACTTTCTTCTTTGCTTACGGTCTTTATTAATATTTGCGAGATCCATTGTTCAGTTACGGCGATAAAAGGTTAAACCATCAGTTTTACACTAATGACTTTGGGGTAGTAATTCCGGCCTTGCTTTAAGAAATCGTTATCTCTCTGTTAGTGGAATGTTTCCGTCAGTCAGGTAGCGAAAATAAGGGCTGCTATCCTTCCAATTTTCTTTTTCAAAAACTTTTTCTTTCTGCACCATTTTTTCACCTCCAAAATGGGGTTATCCACACCAGTATTTTACTCCCAAGTCATCATCAAGTTAATTGAAAATGACGATTAACGGGCTGCGTATTTAGCACAAGGGTGCATAAATTTTCCCTATTGTTTCACAATAAAACGAGTGTTCGTACAATAAAGCCGCCAGTAGTGAGTTTTAAAATAAAAGGAAGGGTATGTTTCACAAGAACCTACCTGCCTTACTGCCAAAATAGCTGCATTCGTTTTTTTATACTATTTAAAAAACTACAACTATGTCAGCAACAAAATCCGGCAGCCAACCTATTCTCTCACAAATAGAAAATAACACTACTCTATGGGTTGGCCACCTGCTAACCGACCCAATTGACCGCAGCGCAGGGCAAATTTTTAAATGCCCTGCTGAAGGAATTCTGAATAATATACAAGTATACTCCACCGCAGTACATGAACCTGGCGAAGTTGAGCTAACCCTCCATGAATTTGATATACCCAGCAAATCATGGGGGCCGGCCATTGGCGATGCCACTAAATTTTTTCAAAAGGGAGATGATACCCGTTGGGTTCGCTTTGGATTACAACCGGTATCATTAAAAAAAGATGCGATCTATGGTTTTCGTTTGCAAAGCTCCACTGCATTAGTCGGTTTTGGTGAAGCTGCCACTGGCAATAAAAAACCGTTTGGCTTTGGCTACGAGTGGAATGGTGATAGCAATAATCAACAGGGGCAATTCTTTACTTATTTTAGTTTGACATATAAGGTAGAGTTGTGTGCTTAAGCTCCCACTGATAGTTTTATATAGTTGATTTCGCTATTTTCTACAGGGGTATTGGAAAATTCGCTAAAGTGTAAGTAATATAATTTTTCCAGCTGCGCTGCTACTATCATCGACTGTTGCGTCGCACTCTTGTACGTTCGGTTCGCTACTCCCCATTTGCGATACCTCCGATCAATAGGAAAGTCCCCGGTAATCAAGACTTGTTCATTTTTTCCTTCTTTATACTTTATTAAAAAAGGAAGCATTTAGCTTCCTTTTTATTTATGACAAACAAGGATAATCTAATGTTTCACTACAAACTTGATGCTTGTTTCTTTCAATGTTATTGTTGAACGCAACACTAATAAATACATTCCATCCGGAAGACCTGATACATCAAAACGAACGGTATTAGTTTTTGCAGGCTGCTGTAAAACCAGTGCACCCTGCATATTGTAAATGGCAAGCCGATCGTATTCTTCAGGATTAATATTAGAAACAACTAATTGATTCTGCACCGGGTTAGGATATATAATCAGCTTAGGCGTAATTACAGTCTCATCTTCGGTTTTAAAAGATTCGGCAGTTTCATTAATAGATTCCGCCATAGGTATTCCATTTACCTCGCAACCATTATTATTACTGTTGTTCCCAAACTTCACTGCAAAGGATCTGAAATAAGAGCTGGAATAAGTAGTCGTATCAAAATCACTTGTATTACCAATTGCAATAAGACGATCATTCCGGTCAATTATTCCATCCATTAACCAATGTGACCGAGAGAAAGTCACACTATCAGGCGAAGGAAAGTTGCCATCCATTTGTCCATTCTTTTTCATCCGTAATGCAAATCCTTTTGAATAATACGTATTGCTTCTTTTCTCTCCTACTGCATAAAACTTATCATCATCATTCATCACCAGTTTCACCAGGCTGCTGCTGTCCGTTTCGTAGGGGAGTGATTTGTTCCAGATGATCTTTCCATTATCAGCATTAATACGGCTAATACGACTTGTCTGCCTGCCGTCCAGATAATACAATGTTACGAGGCTAAAAAGATTATCATCCTTATCAAATTGCAAATCGTTTAACTGTGAAGCTGCTGCAATAAAATGCGTTTTTCTGTATAGCACACCGCCACTATTACGGGAAATTTTTAAAAAATAAACTGCCTGTGCCGCTTCACCAACTGTTTTACCGCCATAAATCAATAGGTTATCATGCTTATCAAATTTAGAAAAAACACTGTATCGTTCAGGATCTGTTTGTATAGTTATAGTATGAGTATAGTTTCCATTCTGATGTATTTTTTTCAATTTAACATTAGGATAAAAGCTATGATGATCTTGTAATACCAATACTGTTCCATTTCTATCAATATGTAAACGGGTAAATGAGGTTTCCGCTAAATCCATCTTCGTCCATTTTGTATTCAGGTTTTTATCCATTTTAATTACAAACGATGCAGCACTGTATCCAGCTACTTGCGGATATTGCCCATCGCCTGCAGCATATACATTCCCCGAATTATCTATTTCAAATGCATTCAGGTTGATAATATTGAAATTATCGGGAAATGAAATATTGCGCTGTCCACGAACAACTAGGTTGCTGTCTAACTTATAAATTGTGAACTCAGCATTAGTACCAACGGGAAAGCTTCTCTTTAAAACATACAGTATATTATTTTTTCCAATTCTTATTTCTGTACTGGCGGCTATACCATTTACAAAGAAATGGCGTTGCTCATTGCCATTAATATGTGACTTGGAAATCTTCCAGTAATATTCATCACCATTCATACTCCAGAGATAGGAAGCAATAAAAGAATTGTTGGTGTACGATTGAATATTTACTGCAGCAGTACCTCCTGTTTCAGGTGTGTTGGCATCCTGGTTTTGATACCATTGAATTTGTGCCGACGAAAAAAATGTCTGCAAAAATAGAAGCAGGAAGAGAACGGGTTTTGGCGTTTTCATCATGTTGGATTTAGGGTGACGGATTCGTTCCAGTTATTGTTAAGATAGTCACAACAACCATGCTGCACTTGGGTTTTAAGGATATTTCCGAAGCAGTTGTACCTGTAGAAGTTGGTACAGTTACTATAAAACAGGTAGAGTTACGAGAGGTTAAAAGTAGATAGGAAATGAATTAATTCATCACCATTTCTCTTGCATTTTCAATAGCAGCAGCCGTGGGTTTCTCTCCACTTAGCATTTTTGCAATAGCAGTTATTCTTTCTTCTTTACTTAGTTGGCGAATATTTGTTTTCACCGCATCGTTTACTATTTCTTTATACACAAAGAAATGAGTATCAGCTTTACCTGCAATTTGTGGCTGATGTGTTATGCAAATCACTTGTCTTTTTGCTGCCAATTCTTTCATAATAATTCCAACTTGCCTGGCCGCTTCGCCAGAAATACCGGTATCAATTTCATCAAAAATCATGGTAGGCAAATCAACTGATTGTGCCACTAATGATTTTATACAAAGCATTAATCGACTAAGTTCACCACCGCTGGCTACTTTTCTTACCGGCTGAAACTGACCGCTTTTATTAGCATCAAATAAAAACTCAATTGCATCGGCGCCAAAACTGTTCAATGACACTTCCTTTATTTCTACTTTCAACTTAGCATTAGGCATACCAACTTGCACCAATAGCTTATTCACTTTCTCTTCTAATGGCATTGCTTGCCTTTTTCTTCCTTCAGAAATTTTTGCCGCAGCTTTCTTAGCATCCGATAAAAAACTTGCTGTTTCCTTTTCTTTTTGCTGGATAGCTTCATCAATATTCAATACAGCTTGTAGTTTTTCTTCTAATTGCTGATAAATAGTAATTAATTCACTGGTTGAATTAACGCCATGCTTTTTCTGCAATTTATAACCCAATGATAATCGTTCGTTCAAGTCTTCTATCTTCTTAGGATCATAATTGATATGATTACTGATGCGATCAACTTCTTCGGCTATATCTTTTAATTCTATTTGTGCTGCCTGCAAACGCTGTAATAAGTCTGGCAGATCAGAATGATAAGAGGAATAAATATTTAACTGATTCAACAATGCTTTTAATTGTTGTACGATCGGGCTTTCACTTTCCTGTAATTCATTATAGACTTTTCCTAATGCAGCTTTTATTCCTTCTGCATTATTTAGCATTTTCAATTCGGTATCTATTTCTTCGAGTTCATTTTCCTTAAAAGCCGCCTCTTCCAATTCTTTATATTGAAATGAATTGTAATCGGACTCTTTATCAAACTGTTGTTTTTGCTCTTTTAATTGCTCCCATTCTTTTTGGGCTTGCTGCCATTTGCGAAAAGTAGTTCGGTACTCATCAATTATTACTACATGACCCGCAAGGGCATCCAACACTTCCCGCTGAAAATCATTTTCCGTTAACTCTAACGTATCAAACTGATGGTGCAAATCAACCAACAAAGAGCTTAGTTGCTGTAATTGTGAAAGATTAACGGGAGTATCATTAATAAATGCTCTTGATTTTCCGGCCCCGCTTATTTCCCGGCGCACTACCAGCTCGTTCTCTCCATCCAAATCATTTTCTTTCAGGAAGCTCTTAATTATTACTCTTCCTTCTGTATTAAATACACCTTCAATAATGCATTTCTTTTCTTTGTTTACTAAGACAGTTGAGTCTGCCCTCTCTCCTAATATAAGATTCAAGGCTCCGATAATAATGGATTTACCAGCGCCGGTTTCTCCAGTTACAATATTCAGCCGGGCCGGAAAATCAATTTCCAGTTTATCTATGATGGCATAATTCTGTATGGATAGCTTTGAAAGCATTGTAGCTGCAAATTAGTTGTAAATAAGAATGCAGTAAAATAAAAAACCCTTTCGTTTAAGCGAAAGGGTTTCCTGAATATAAAATTCGATTATTTTATTTCTACATTGTTGCTCAATTCTTCATCAACCAAAATACGACCGCAGTTTTCGCAAATCATAACTTTTTTATGTTGTTTGATTTCACTTTGCTTTTGAGGAGGAATAGCGTTGAAGCATCCACCGCAAGCATCTCTTTCTACTGGTACTACTGCTAATCCATTACGATAGCTCTTGCGAATTTTTTCATAGCTGGTTAGTAAACGGCTGTCAACATGAGTTTTTGCTTCTTCTGCAAGCTTATTAAAATGCTTTTCTTCTTTTTCGTTAGCAGCAATGATTTTTTCCAGCTCTCCTTTTTTTGTAGCTAATACACCTTCTTTTGCGGATATATTCTTTTTTGCCTTTTCCAGCAAAATCCCTTTCTCTGCTATTTCATCCGTAGCATCTTTGATATGCTTTTCGGCCAGCTTCACTTCCAACTGTTGCATTTCAACTTCTTTATTGATTGCCTCAAACTCACGGTTATTTTTTACGTTGTCGCTTTGCTTTTCGTATTTCTTTACTAATGCTTCCGCTTCTTTAATTTAATTTTTAAGTTGATCAATGAAAACGGTTACACCATTAATTTCTTCTTCAATACGAGTTTGACGAGAGTGCAAACCCTGAATCTCATCTTCCAGATCTGCTACTTCCATAGGAAGCTCACCTTTCAGTATATGTATTTCATCAAGTTTACTTTCAATTTTCTGAAGGGTAACAAGAGAAGTAAGTTTTTCTTCAACCGAAAATTCTTTAATGTGTGCCATTGTAGTATTTGAGTTTTTAAAGGCTCAGCAATAATGCACCGGGTTGGTTTTTATCGCTGTTTTTAGGACGGCAAAGGTAGGGAATTTATTGGCTAAAAGCTCTTGTAGCAGGTTGATTGTGAACTGCTCGCTTTCGTAGTGGCCAATATCGGCAATAAGCATCCGGTTATCGGCATCAAAAAATTCATGGTATTTAATATCCGCAGTTATAAAAATATCTGCCCCTGTAGCTAATGCTTTGGAAATCAGGAAACTTCCGGCCCCGCCACAAACCGCCACTTTTTTTACAGGCTTGGCAAGCAAAGAGCTGTGACGGATTACTGGTACTTGAAAAACAGACTTAATATGTTCTAAAAATGCTGTTTCAGTCATCGGAGTAGCCAATTCCCCAACTATTCCAGCACCAATCCCGGAGTGTGAGTTAGATAAGCTGACCACATCAAAGGCCACTTCCTCATAAGGGTGATTTTCCTTCATGGCCGTAAGAATTTTTCGTTCCAGGTATGCTGGAAAGATGATCTCTATTTTCACCTCGCTTTCGATATGTCGTTCTCCTATCTTTCCAACATAAGGGTTGGCGTCTTCGCCAGCTTTAAAAGTGCCTGTGCCGGGTGTATTAAAACTACATTCACTGTAGTTACTGATCTGCCCGCCGCCAGCTTCAAAAATTGCTGCCCGAACTTTCTCTGCGCTATCGGCAGGAACAAAAGTGAAAAGCTTTTTCAGTGTGCCTTCTTTTAGCGAAAGAATAGCGAGGTTTTGTAAGCCAAGCATTGCTGCCATCTTTCCGTTTACACCAGCAATCACATTATCAAGATTTGTATGGATTGCATATATGGCTATATCATTTTTAATGGCCATAATAATTGTTTTCTCTACATAATTCTTTCCATTAATTTTTTTTAATCCGCCAAATATGATTGGATGATGCGCAACAATGAGGTTACATTTTTTTTCTATCGCTTCTTTTACCACATCTTCTGTTGCATCTAAAGAACAAATAATGCCGCTGCATTCCCAGGTAGCATCGCCGGTTAAAAGACCTGCATTATCGTATTGCTCTTGTAATGAAGGAGGAGCTTGTAATTCCAGGAAAGATATTATTTCAGCAATTTTCATTTTCTAAAGATAGTATTCAGGACCAATTTTAATGTGGCTGATAAGTTCACTCTTTTTTCCCATTTTGCCTATCTTCGAAATGATGACAGCAACCAACCTAAACAGTACAATACCTTCTGCGAGTGCAAATACAACATTGAGCACTTACAAAAAAGCAAAGAAAGCCAAACAGCAACGCCGTAATATTCGGAATAATATCCGGAGTGCCCTATTCATGGGTTTGGGTATTCTCTCTGCCGGTTTTGGGCTTGAAGGTTTTTTAATTCCCAACGGGTTGATAGATGGTGGTGTTACAGGAATTTCATTATTGACCAACCGGGAAACCGGCATCTCCCTATCCATTCTTATTGTGGCGATTAATATTCCATTTCTTCTGTTGGGATGGAAACAAATAGGCAGGGCTTTTAGTATTAGAAGTATTATTTGCATAGCCATTCTTGCAGTAGTAATAGTAGTAGTTCCTTACCCGGTTATTACTAATGATAAGGTATTGATAGCCGTTTTTGGTGGGTTCTTTCTGGGGGCTGGTATTGGGCTTACTATCCGGGGTAGTTCTGTTATAGATGGCACTGAAATACTAGCTATTTTTCTGAGCCGAAAAAGAAGTATTTCTGTAGGCGATTTTATCATGCTTTTTAATATTGTAATTTTTTCAGTAGCGGCTTACTTGTATTCGGTAGAAATGGCCCTCTATTCAATTCTTACTTATATGGCTGCGGCTAAAACTATTGACTTTATACTGGAGGGTATTGAAGAGTTTACAGGTGTTACCATCATTTCTCCACACACAAAAAGAATTGCAGATTTTATTAAAGATGAAATGGGCCGTGGCCTAACAATTTATACCGGGCAAAAAGGATATGGTAAACGGGGGGAAACACAAAACACAGAAATAATTTTTACGGTAGTTACCCGTTTGGAAATAAGCCGCCTAAAGCAAGAAGTGGAGAGAATTGATCCTAATGCCTTTATTGTAATGCAAAGCGTAAATGATACCGTGGGAGGCATGGTGAAAAAAAGGCCCCTTAAACATTAGCACGGTTTTTCGCCTTCCCTATAAAACAAACTTTGCACTTTCCAAATCTTTTGTATCTTAACTCACTTTCTCACCCCTTGACAAGCTACTGACCAGAAAAATAGATAAAAATGCTCCAAAGGACCAAAGGCCGTTTGCTGATTACTTTACTGGTTGTAACCGGATTAGCTGGTACATTGAATGAAAATTCTGTTTCCAGGGAAGAACGAAAATATGCGGTAGCCATTTTAAAAGATGGCCGGGATGATTTATTAGAAAAAGTAAAAGGCTTATCCGATAAACAGCTAAATTTTAAAGATCCTTCTACCAATCAATCCATCAAAGAATGTTTGCTGCAAATAACCTGGTCCGAAGAAAGACTGTGGGATAATATTACCAACATAATGCAACAAACGGCTAATCCTGAAAAAAGATTAGCCATTAAGCTGACCGATGAAGAGATAGTGAAAATGACTGAGCAGGGAACTATTGCACCATCGGGTGCTAATACTTTTAAACTGGCTAATGCACCCTGGAAAGCCACACAAAATACTCTCAACAACTTTAAGAATATGCGTAATGAGCATATCAAATACATGAAATCATCTACGGAAGATTTACGCAACCATGTGGCACTTACTCCAGTTGGCTGGATAGATTGTTACCAATATATTTTGATAATGGGTGCTGAAACTAAATGCTATGTGCAGCAAATAGATAACATCCTGCAGCATCAAAAATTTCCGAAGAAATAATAATTTACTTCTTCCTAAGCAATTAAAAGCCTGCTTTGGCTGAAATGATTTTTTCTATCATCAGCAATTTTCCATCCAGTGTTACTCCTTCCATTACCAATCTGAATTTTTTTGTTCGGTCATTATTATAGAACGTAAATGGAATTTTAGGATTAACACTGTTAATTAATATAGCAGGCCTCCAATCGAGGGTTATGCGATTATCAGCTTTTGATTTATCACTATTATTTGCTGAATAGTCGGGAACATAAAATTCTTTAGTCACTGAAAACCCATTTAGT
>CAZXMP010000033.1:25016-27575 GCA_964641575.1 uncultured Chitinophaga sp.
ATAAAATCCAGCACTTGTAATATACACATCCTTTTTGGTGTAAATAGCTAATACACCGCCAGCACCATTCCCAAATGTTCCCACAAAACTGCTAAAAACTTTTACCATTGCAATTTGATTGGCTGGTAATGTTGCAATTACACTGGCACTGGTTTCAATTTCGTTTAAATATAGTGTCATGGGGATGGGACCTAATGAACTTGCAGAAGGGGTGAATCGATAATAAATCCTGTAACTGGTTCCATCATCCATTGTTGGCGGGCTAAATGGATCTGGTACTTCAGGATTAATTGTATTGGGCTCCATTATAGTTAATCCTGCCACCCGGGATCTTAAGTAGTCAAAAATATTATCCTGAACTATTGGTTCGTCAGTATTAATGAGATCAATTGTTTTTTGCGACATACCCGAAAACAAGCTACTTGCATACTTTTCTTCCAATTCCTGTATGGGAGATTTCTTTGTAACTGTTAGTGTTACTCCATCCAACATAACACCTGCAGCTTTGCGAATCTCATCATAATCATCCGCATATTTTTTATACCCTTGGGCAAATATTTCTGGCTCAACAAAAAGTTGATTATCCGGTTTGGGTAATACAAATGATTTTTCAACCGGCTCACTGGTAAATTCAACATCAATAAAATCACTTTTCTTTCCTCTTGTATCACTAAATAAAAAACGATTATTTCCATAGAATAACATAGAGTCCAACTGGAAGACTCCCTGTTTATCTGTTCGTACCATTTGCACAGTACGGGTGGAGTCAGGCGTAATCATCCATACAAACAATTGCTTATCGGCAAAAGGTTTACTGGAACCTCTAATTTTTACTTTGCCGGTTAAAGTGATGTAAGCTGGGTCTTTATACTTGATGGTAGGTGCTTTCACTAATTCATTCCATTTAAATCTTCTCCATCCGTTAGTCATCATTACCAGATCCATCGCCGTATTTGCAGAATCACTATTGTTTGCAAAATACCAGGCCGGGTTGTGTACATATCCTTTTATATCAGAAGTCAACAATAAAGAAGTAAGAATATTCTCTTCTCTAATTTCATGTTCATTAAAAACTGCATCTGTAATTGAAAATGAAAAATTTCCTTTCACCGTATCCTTCATCAAAATACTAAAACGATTTTTCCCTTTTTCAGAAAAGTTAAGGGTATCTGTAATTAGTTCGGCCGACTGAACATATTCTTTATTGTTAACAAAACACAGTCTTTCTGCCAGCGGAAGTCCCTCTTTATTAAAAACAGTGACCTGCATAATACCGGAGCGAAGATTTTGTGTATTGATAACTCCTTGCAAGTCTTTACTACCTGTTTTAAAATTCTGACGAAAAACAACATGGTGTTGTAATTGCCCAATCATATAAGCCGGTTCAAAATTTGCATCTCCCGATTGTTGTATTTCAAAATAACTACCCTGCGGATGCGGCATAACCGTTAAAACAATTCCTTTTGCTACAACAGGAGGCAATTCATATTTAGCCGCTATTGCATAATCGCTTAGGACTGCATAATATTTTTCACTGCCAGTAGTTTTCAAATCAAACATTCCCATCCCATCATGATAGCTTGAAAATTCTGCAACAATTTCACTCTTCTCATTCTTAATGAATCCTTTCGCTGCCACCGGATAACCGTTTTGATCGGTAGCCTTAAAAGCCACCGTACTACTAAGACCTGCTATAAGATTTCCACCTTCCGGGAAAAAATCTATTCTTATTTTTCTTTCCTGCTGTATATCGACTTTATTTTTCTTATTTTTTCCATATACAAAAATCCTCCTCTTAAAAATAAAATCAGGTTGTTGATTAAGCATGGTGGCAGTATAGGACTGTAATACATAAAAACCTGTGCTTAATGTATCCGGCAAATCCAGATGGCCGTTGCTGCTACCCACCAACACCGGCGAAATACTTCGGCGAATAATCTGAGATGACTCATTAATTAGTTCAGTATATAAAACAGTGCTGATGGTATCTGGCAAATAATCTGAATATAAATAGGCTTTGAACCAGGTCGTTTCACCAGCTATATAATTTTCCCTATCTGTGTGGAGGTATACTTTTTCAATAGGAGATTTTGCAGACCAATTATTTAATATTTCTGCAGGGTTTTGCGCATTGCTACTTGCATAAACAAAAAATAAAGCCAGCAATACTGTAAATTTTCTGCGCATTAGTTATGATTAAAAGAATTGATAGAGTTAACTTAAGCTGCTAAGCTACAAAAGCAATATGTTTCCTCCTGCAAAAGGATACTTTTTAACATTCTGGAAAATGAACGGAAATCGATGGTTAAAATGGTTTAGGAGAAATTACTTTTTCCAATAGCAGCATTTTCCCATCGGCTGTCATTCCTTCTATTACAATTTTAAATTGCTTTGTCCGGTCGTTGTTATAAAAGACAAGTGGAATTATTGGGTTCACATCGCTTATAAAAACATCTGGCAGCCAGTGTAAAGTAATCCGGTTATCCGGTTTGCTTCGCTGGACTGGTTCTACGTTATAACCTGGCGAGTAAAATTCTTTGCTCACTGAATATCCTTTAT
>CAZXMP010000034.1:0-27539 GCA_964641575.1 uncultured Chitinophaga sp.
CAGCTCTTCCTTGAATAGCCTGTGTAAAATTCGTTACCGGTGTATTTGCAACCTCCGAACCTTTGATCCTGGCGATATTACCTGTCAAATCTTTTTTAATTCTACCTCCATAACCTGTTACAATTACCTCATCCAGATTACGAGATTCACTGGCTTTCATGGAAACCTGAACAGAAGATCCTTCAATGGACACATCCTGTGCCTCAAAGCCAACCCCTGTAACCAGTAATTTTTTTGTATCAGCAGGAACTGAAAGTGAAAAAGAACCATCGGCTCCTGATACTGTACCAGTGCGGGTTCCTTTTGCTACAATGGAAGCTCCTACAATTGGAGATCCATCCCTTGAATCAGTAACTTTTCCTGTTACCGTTTTGTTTTGCGCCCAAAGATGCTGAGTAAGCAGCAGAACGCTACTCAATAAGAGCAGTTTAAGTTTTCTCATGTGTTTCTTTTTAGTTAAGCAAGAAGGCAAATATATTATTAACAATTCTTTACCAATCAACAAGACAAAAAAAAACATGCAAATTGCTGCATGTCTTTTTTTTTTGATTTAAATCAAATCGTAATATTATCTGTCTCTACTACCCAAATATATCATAATGTATTGAATTAGAGTAACTACCGCAGCTAATGCAGCCACAACATAAGTAGTTGCTGCCCATTTAAGGGCATCCTTCGCCTTAGGATATTCTTCAGAATTTGTGGCATTGGTGTTGTCAAGCCAGGCCAAAGCTCTTTTACTGGCATCAAACTCTACAGGTAAAGTAACTAATGTAAATAAAACTGTTACACTCATTATTATAATACCAATCAACAAAACTGTAGGATTTTGGGTACTTGCCAATACAATTATACCGGCCAGTAAAATCCAGTTTACAAGCATGGAACTCATTTGTACAGCCGGCACCAGTTTACTTCTAAACATTAACGGGCCATAAGAGGTAGCATGTTGAACAGCATGGCCACATTCATGTGCAGCCACGGCTGCCGCTGAAACACTGGCTCCATTATATACATCGCTGCTTAAATTAACTGTCTTATTTGTTGGGTTATAGTGGTCGGTCAAAAAGCCCTCTACAGATATAACTTTTACATCATAAATGCCACTTTCCCGGAGCATTTTTTCGGCTATTTCCTTGCCTGTCATTCCGTTACTAAGGGGTACTTTGCTATACTTCGTAAACTTACTTTTTAGTATAGCTGAAACCAGAAAGCTTATACCCAAAAAGACCAAAGAGACGATCATTATTTCACTAGTCATGTCAAATTTTTTTTATAATTATATCAAATTTACTACCATTCCGGCAAAGCATTTTTTTTCAGACGTTTTGTCATTCGTTGAGACTCAGTAAAATAATAAATTAAATCAAATCGTTTTCTTTTTTTAAATTTTTACTAATTTAAGTAATTGATATTCATTGATTTAAATAATACTTTTTAACTGCTTAGATCAATGTAAATCACAATGATATACTCACGGAAGTTATGCACAGCAGCAAAAATTTATTTTGAAATGTGGGTCTTAATTGTAACTTAGCAATAGAATTTAATGGGTTAGTAAGTAAAAGGGTCAATCGAAAGGTTGATCCTTTTTACTTTCAAATAAGCTCCAATTTTTCATCTTCTTTGCCTCAATTTTTTTTTCAAAAATTTCCAAAAAACAACGTTCATTGTTTCATTGCAATTGTTTGTACTATAAACTTTTTATCAAACACATTGCAATCATTTAATTTTATTGAATGAGTAAAATAAAGACTTCGTTTTTTTGTCAGAACTGCGGACACGAAACCGTGAAATGGGTAGGTCAATGTCCCTCGTGTGGCCAGTGGAATACATTTGTTGAGGAGCTGGTTCAAAAAGATAAAGGAAAGAATGATAACGGTTGGAAAGATTACAACGACGAAAAAAGAACAAGCAAAACAATTGCATTACACGAAATTAAAAATAGTGAAGAAAGAAGACTACCTACAGCTGATGCAGAATTAAACCGTGTGTTAGGCGGAGGTATTGTTCCCGGAAGTTTGGTTTTAGTAGCTGGTGAACCCGGCATCGGTAAATCAACTTTGTTTTTACAAAATGGGTTATGGTTAAAAGATATTCCTGTTCTATACGTAAGCGGCGAAGAAAGTGAGCAGCAAATAAAAATGCGGGCCGATAGATTAGGATTGAAAAATGACAACTTCTATTTGCTAACTGAAACATCTACTCAAACTATTTTCCAGGAAATAAAAAAACTAAAACCGCAATTAGTAATTGTTGACTCCATACAAACATTACAAACTCCTTTTATTGATTCTTCTCCTGGTAGTGTTTCTCAAATAAGAGAATGTGCTGCCGAATTTCAACGATTTGCCAAAGAAACTAATACTCCTGTATTTCTCATAGGTCATATTACAAAAGATGGAAGTATAGCAGGGCCTAAAATATTAGAACATATGGTAGATACGGTGCTGCAGTTTGAAGGCGATCGCCATTATGCGTATCGCATTTTAAGAACATTAAAAAATCGCTTTGGCAGTACGGCAGAATTAGGGATTTATGAAATGACGGATACTGGTATGCGTGGCGTACTAAATCCAAGTGAAATTCTTATCACACAAAAAGAAGATCAGCTAAGTGGTATTGCCATTGCAGCAACTATTGAAGGGATGCGGCCTTTATTAATAGAAACGCAGGCATTAGTTACACAATCTGTATATGGCACACCGCAACGTACCGTTACCGGTTTTGACTTACGCCGATTACAACTATTGTTAGCTGTGTTGGAGAAAAGAGGTGGGTTCCATTTTGGGATGAAGGATGTTTTTTTAAATATTGCCGGCGGTATAAAAGTAGAAGACCCTTCCATTGATTTAGCCGTTCTGTGTTCACTATTATCATCCTATGAAGATGTGCCATTGCCACAGCAGGTTTGTTTTGCCGGAGAGATTGGGCTTAGTGGTGAGATAAGAGCTGTTAATCGTATAGATCAAAGAATTGCTGAAGCAGAAAAATTAGGCTTTGAAAAAATCATAGTTTCCAAATACAACCAGAAAGGATTAAGCAAGCAAAAGTTTAATATTGAAGTGGTGATGATGGGCAGAGTGGAAGAAGTTTACCGATATTTATTTTGATGATTAGCATTAAAGAAATAAAAGATTCCGTTCTACATCTTCTTTTTCCGCATGTATGTACCGGCTGTGGCAGCGATATACTCAGCGAAAACAGTATATTATGTATGCGCTGTATAGATGCAATGCCAGAAACCAATTTTGAATTACACGCCGGTAATCCCGTAGAAAAATTATTTTGGGGCAGAATAAAATTGACCGCAGGTACAGCACAATTCTATTTTACCAAAGAGTCATTAATGCAACACCTGATGCACCAGTTTAAATACAAAGGCAATAAAGAGCTTGGGCTACAACTGGGGAGGTTAATGGGGGAGCAATTAATAAAATCGGGTAACTATAATGTAGATGCCCTTGTTCCATTGCCACTTTTTCCGGCCAAAGAAAAAAGAAGAGGATATAATCAAGCTACCATATTGTGTAAAGGAATGAGTGAGGTGATGAACATTCCTGTTTTGGAGAAAATAGTTACCCGGCCCGAGCATACAGAAACACAAACAAAAAAAGGCAGAATTGAAAGATGGAAGAATGTAGAAGGGAAATTTGTAGTTGCTGATGCTAATGCAATACAAAATAAACATCTTCTGCTTGTTGATGACGTAGTAACTACAGGTGCCACCTTAGAATCTTGCGGCGTAGCTATACTTAATGCCTCAAATGTAAAACTTAGCATAGCCGCTTTATGTGTATCGAATCGTTAATTTCAATTAGTTAAGCTATTTTTGATACCAATGAAAATAACAGGACTACTAACCCTATCCTTACTGATTTTTTTGTTTTCCTGCCGGAAGGATAGTTTCATTACTTCCACAGATGCAAGGGTTACTATTTCAGCCGATACTTTAAAATACGATACTGTATTTGTAACAGCAGGCTCTACTTACCGCACTTTCAAAATTATAAACGAGAACAATCAAAAGCTCCTGCTATCATCGCTTAAATTAATGGGCGGATCTTCTTCTGTATTTAAAATGAATGTAGATGGGATTGCTGGTACACAATTCAATGATCTTGAAATTGGTGCTAATGACAGCGTATATGTTTTTGTGCAGGTGAATGTAAATCCCAATGCCGCCAACCTGCCTTTTGTATTAAGAGATAGTGTAGAAGTAGAATACAATGGAAACAAAAAGCTGGTACAGCTAGAAGCATGGGGGCAGAATGCACATTTCTTTAGAGACAAAGTAATTAATGCTAATGAAACATGGAATAATGATTTGCCCTATGTTATTCTTGGTTCATTAGTTATAAATACCAATCAAACACTTACCATCAATAAAGGCTGTCGCATTTATGTACATGCTGATGCGCCGATTGTGGTGAACGGAACTTTAGTTGTGAATGGATTAAAGGATACGGTTGACAGAGTTTATTTCCAGGGTGATAGATTAGATGAACCCTATAAAGATTTTCCCGCCAGTTGGCCCGGTATTTTCTTTCAAGCCAGTTCAAAAGACAATGTGCTTACCTATACCGTAATAAAAAATGCTTTCCAGGCAGTTGGCATAACAGATCCATCGCCAAACGCCAATCCAAAATTGACATTGAATGAATGTATAATAAATAATGCTTATGATGCAGGTATCATCTCTATTAACTCTAGCATAAGAGCAAGAAACTGTTTAATAACTAATTGCGGAAAAAATCTTTATTTAGCAAAGGGTGGTGATTACCAATTTACGCACTGCACCATTGCTACTTATGCCAGCAGCTTTATTGAACATAAAGACCCGGTACTCACCATTACCAATTTTGCGAATAATACATCCGAGAATCTTACAGCCATTTTTCGCAATTGTATTTTCTGGGGCGAAAATGGATTAGTAGATGATGAAGTAGTAGTATTAAAGAATGGCAATACAACCTTTAATGTAAACTTTGATTATAATCTTTGGAAAGTACAAACAGTACCTCAGAATATTACGAGCAATCAAATAATTAACAACCAGGCTCCACAGTTCGACAGTATTAATACGTCAAGAAATTATTACGATTTCAGGCTTCAAACCGGTTCTCCTGCTATTAATAAGGGTATAAATGCGGGAGTTATAACTGACTTAGACGGCAAACCCCGTCCGGTTGGGGCATCCGACCTGGGCTGTTTCGAAAAACAATAGGAGCCATAGAGGGCAATTGAAAATAAATAACATCCAATTAGAACAAGGTTGGTTTAACTTTGTTACTCTTATTACATAAAACATTCAATTATGAAATCCCTTTTTGTTGCCCTGATTTTTGCTGCTACCACACTAACAGGTGGCTCTATTTACGATTTTAAAGTTCCCGGCTTAGAAGGTTCTGATATTGATTTTTCTCAATACAAGGGGAAAAAAATAATGATTGTAAATACTGCATCTAAATGTGGCTTAACTCCTCAGTTTGAAGGATTGGAGCAATTATATAAAAAATATAAGGACAAATTAGTCATCATTGGGTTTCCGGCGAATAATTTCAACGGGCAGGAACCTTTGGGAAATAGCGGTATCAAAGAATTCTGCAAACAAAATTATGGTGTTACATTTCCGATGGCAGAAAAAATTTCTGTAAAAGGTGATGATACACATAACCTTTATAAATATTTAAAAGAACAGGCCGCAGCTAAAGGTTTTGCAGACCCTGTTAGCTGGAACTTTGGCAAATTCCTGATCAATGAAAAAGGAGAGTTGATTGCAACATTCAGTCCGAGAACAGCTCCGATGAGTGACGATATTACTAAGTATCTAAACTAGTGCTCCGGCATTACACTAAATAAATTATTTATAAAAAGCGATACAGAATTAACTGTATCGCTTTTTTATTTTCAGATGGTTTACTTTCGCCTTCCATGCAATTTTCGAACATTATAGGGCAATCTGCTACCAAACAACAACTGGCAGAGTTGGTACAACACAACCGGCTAAGCCATGCTTTATTGTTTTTGGGTAAAGAAGGAAGCGGAGCTTTGCCTTTAGCAATTGCTTTTGCGCAATACATCGTTTGTGAAAAATTCGGGAGCCGTAAGTCGGAAGTCGGGAGCCCGGGTCCTTCATTATTTGGAAAAGTTGAACCAGCAACAACGGTTACTGCACCTGATGTTTTAAATGATGCTTGTGGCGTTTGTTCTTCTTGTTTAAAGGCACAACAACTCGTTCATCCGGATATTCATTTTTCATATCCAACAGTTACCAAAAAAGCCGGCGAAAAACCAATTGCTACTGATTTTATTACGGAGTGGCGAGAGTTTATTAAACTCAACTCATATGGCAATTCGTTTGATTGGATTGAACAAATCAAAGAAAAAGAAAATAGCCAGGGAAAAATAACAGCGGAAGAATGTAACGACATCATCCGCAAACTGAGTTTGAAAAGTTTTGAGAGTGAATACAAAATTCTCATAATGTGGATGCCGGAAATGCTGGGCACAGAAGGAAATAAATTATTAAAGCTGATCGAAGAGCCGCCCCCTAACACCTTGTTCATTTTAGTAACAGAAAATGATGCCCAGGTTTTGCAAACCATTGTAAGTCGCTGCCAGTTGATCAAAGTACCATCGTTGGATACCAGCGAAATTGAAGAAGCTCTTATCAATCGCAATAAAACTGAACCGGTTATTGCCCGACAAGTGGCCAGTTTGAGTGAGGGCAATTACAGGGAAGCAATGCAATTGGTGCAACATGCAGAAGAGGACTGGCAGTCGTTGTTGCGGGAGTGGTTGAACGCCATTTTAAAAACAGGGCCTGTTCCTCAAACCAAATGGGTAGAAGAAGTAAGCCGGCTGGGGCGGGAAAAGCAGAAGCAGTTTCTGCGCTATTTTAATCATTTATTGGAGCAGGCTATTCACTACCGGATAAGGGGAGAACAGCTTGTAATTGCTGAAAAAGAGAGGGATTTTGCAGAAAGATTGAATAAAATAGCCGGAATAGAGCAGCAACAGGCTATAATTGAAGAACTTGACAGGGCCAGTTATTATATTGAACGGAATGCCCATGGCAAAATGCTCTTTCATGCCCTCACTATTAAGCTATACCATATTATTCAGGATAAGATTGTATTTTTGGAAAAATGAGGAAAGTGAGTGGTGAAGAGTGAATGGTGAAAGGAACCTGAATGTGGAGAATTTTACAATGCTTCGTTTGTTTTTTAAAAATATAATCGTCTCACAAACATCGGACTATGGCTGTTATAGCCCACTAGAATTACCGAACGTACAAGAGTGATTATAAATTTTTCTTCCCCCGGAAGAAAAATTCATAACAATCCCGCCAAATGCGGAATGCAACGAAAGCTCAATAGAATTTCTACAGCCCGTTTCATAATCTTTCTCCATTTTGATTTTTTAATTTTTACTTTTTTTCAATGAGTTGTACAAGTTGCAGTACCGCTACAGGCGGTAAACCGGGTGGATGTAAGAGCAATGGCGGGTGTAGTACCGGCGGATGTAACCGTATGAACACACATGACTGGCTGCGCAACTTGCCTATTGCAGATATGGAAAGTGCATGCAAAGTGATTGAAGTAAGTTTTAGCCAGGGAACCCGGAAAGACTTCTTTAGAAATACAGCTTTACAACCTTACGAAAAAGGTGACCTGATTGCGGTGGAAGGAGTAAGTGGTTTTGATGTAGGAGAAGTTTCGCTGACAGGTGAAATTGTACGCCTGCAAATGAAGAAGCGCAATGTGAAGGAAGATAATCCCGACATGAAAAAAGTATTGCGGCGGGCTACTGACCGTGATATTGATATAAGGAATCAGAATAAAGCAAGAGAACCCGAAGCGGTGATTCGCAGCCGTGCCATTGCCAAGCAACTGAAACTGGATATGAAAATAAGCCAGGTGGAAATGCAGGCAGACGGACGAAAAGCAACTTTCTTTTATATAGCTGATGGACGGGTAGATTTTAGGGAGCTAATCAAAGTATATGCTTCTGAATTTAAAGTGAAAGTTGAAATGCGCCAGATTGGTGCAAGACAAGAAGCCGGAAAAGTGGGTGGTATTGGTAGTTGCGGAAGAGAACTTTGTTGCAGTACCTGGCTCACTGATTTTTCTTCAGTAAATACAACTGCAGCCCGTTATCAGAATTTATCGATCAATCAAACAAAGTTGAGCGGACAATGTGGCCGTTTAAAATGTTGTTTGAATTATGAGTTGGATACGTATTTAGATGCCTTGCAACATTTTCCTGACAACTGCGATGTGTTACAAGTAGCAAAAGGCAATGCGTTTTTAGTGAAGAAAGATATTTTCAAAAACCTGATGTGGTACACCTTGCCGGATAGTAATAAACAGTACCCATTAAGTATTGAGAGAGTTAACAAAATAAAGTCCTTAAATCAGCAGGGCATCAGACCTGAAGAGTTAGAACCAGTTGATGTATCTTCTAAAACCGTAGAGAAAGAGCCAGAATTTGTTGAGTTGGTTGGACAAATAAGTTTGAAGAGTTTGGATAAAGCAGCGGCGGATAAAAAACGTAAACAACATCAACAAGGAAATCAGCAACGAAATCAACAAGGCGGTAACCAACAACGTCCTCCACAAAGACAGCAAGGACAAGGCGGAGGTCAACAAAGCGGCAATCAACAACGGAATCAGCAAGGTGGTAATCAACAACGACCGAACAATCCAAATAGAAATCAACAAGGCGGGCAGCAGCAAAGACCTAATAACCCGAATAGAAACCAACAGCGGCCCAACAATCCGAACAGGAACCAGCAAGGCGGTAATCAACAACGACCAAATAATCCTAATCAGGGAAGTGATAAAAAGGATTAATTAAGGATACTAGAATTCATACTTAAGTTCAGTTTTACTCATTAGCAGTTCAACTTTGTCTGCAATAGCAAATTGTTTAATTTCCTCTTGCAATCCCCTTTCGTTGTATTTATAGATTGAGAAGCCCCACAAAAAATCCTTTTCATTGTAGTAATTAACCCTTACCGGATTTCCCACTGAATCAAACTCAACAACATTAATTTTTGCCTTCCGCCCATTCGTTATTAGAGTTAGCTCCTTTAATTTTCCCGTTGAATCATAGTTATACCTTGTAGTATCAGAATTGGAAACGACCTCTAAAAGACAATCATGCTTTGAATTATACTCATAATATCTTGAGGTCATTTCTTCATATGATAATACTTCGATTGAATAAGAGCTATCAGGATTGTATTTGTAAAAATGTAGTTGATCCAAGAACCACCCTCCACTCACCCTTTCCAATTCAACTGTCCGGTCATTTTCTACAATAGCTGTAAAAGAATGAACCATTTCACCATTTATAAAAATTAATGAATCGTCACCCCGAATCGTGTAGTAAGTTTTTGTTTCTTTCCTTTTATTCCCCGTTTCTTTATACTCAACTTTTGTAATCGCTTTAATATTATTATCGATAATAGTTTTTCTAGATTCCTGCGAAAAACCTAGCAAATTAAATAAGTGCAGAAATATTCCTATAAAAAAAACTCGCTTCATCAACTACATAATTTTTAATTGTCCCCCACCCCCAACGCAGTATAAATCGCATCTTGGATTTTTCCTCTAATCAGCATTTGGCCCAACTTATTATTATTTCTGGTAGGGAAAACTCGGTTGGATAAAAAGATATAGACCAAATCTTGTTTCGGGTCTACCCACACACAGGTGCCGGTAAAACCAGTATGACCATAGGTTTCGGGAGATGCCAGAGAAGCAGGATAGGGCTCTTTACGAAGTGTATTATCTTTTTCAGGTTTGTCAAACCCTAAACCACGGCGGCTTATTTTACTATTATAAGAAGTAAAAAGTTTTATTGTTTCTGCTTTTAAATATCGTTCGCCATTTAGCACACCACCATTCAATAACATTTGATACAACAACGACAAGTCGTAGGCATTGGAAAATAATCCTGCATGGCCGGATACCCCGCCGAACATGGAAGCTCCTTCATCATGCACATATCCCCTGGCGGTTTGCTGGCGGAAATGTTTTTCTGTTTCGGTTGGCACTAAACATTCCATTGAAAAGCGTTTAGTGGGATTGAAACCAGTTGACATCATTCCAATCTTATCGTAGAAATTACGCTTGGTATATTGATCCAAAGTAAGTCCAGAAACTTCCTGTATTATTCTTCCCAAGAAAATAAAATCATTATCACTGTACACATATTTATTTTTGGAAGTTAAGGGACTTTTCAAAATACGTTGCCACATTGTATCCTGCCAATCGTTGCGCATATACATATTTTCTGCCACCTTTACAGTGTAACCGGGCTTCGGTTTATCGGAATAAAAACCCGGTTTTGGAGTACCAGTAGCTACATCAATAGTTTCTTTATAAAAAACAATAAAAGGGTGAAGTCCCGCCTGGTGCAATAAAATATCTTTAATAGTAAGTTTTGCCTTATCGGTTCCTTTGGTCCAGGGCAGATAATCGCCAATGGTTTTATCCAATTCGATCAACCCTTCTTCATACATCTTCATTATAGCAACGGTGGTGGCAGAAATTTTAGTTACAGAAGCCAGATCAAAAATACTTTCGGCACTCATCATCGGGGAAGATGGATCGAACTCATAATTACCAAATGCTTTATGATAAATTATTTCGCCTTTATGTGCTGCTAATACTACACAACCCGGAAAAGCTTTCTTGGTAATACCATCCAATGCTATAGAGTCAATCGTCGTTAATTTTTTTTTTATTTCTTCTTTTGTTGGCTTTACCGGGCCATAAACAATACCGTCGCCAAATTTGTACTGGCAAACCGTAACAGGTAATTTCCCTTTTGCTTTGATCTTTCCTTGCAATAGATCAGCAGCAGCTTGTTGCGTAATTGCATCATCCTGGTAGCAGGCTACTAGTGTATATGCGTCGCAAAAGTTTTTAGTAGCTAATACATTTCCAAAAGTGAGAGTGATTGTTTTAATAAAATTCAGGTCTTTGTATAATTTAAGTGCTGCAGCGGTAAGGCCAAAATTATTAGCCGGGCGAAGTGAGTAATTATGAACTCCAATTACAATCGCATCATACTTGCCATCTTTTTGTACTTCTTTTACTATTTCATCTGCTTTATCTTTTCCTTCATTGTAAGAAAAATAAAAAATATCAGCACCAAAATCATTCTTCATTCTTTTTCCAAAATCGTTTAGGTCTTTGGTACCAATAGCAATGTAGGCTACTTTCTTTTGTTTGTCGGTCAATGGCACTTGGGCATAATCAGTTCTTGAAGCTTTCATACCTCCTTGCGAAAGAATAGTAATACTATGTTCAGCCACTTCCGCTCTTATTGCATCCGTATTTGCATTAATATCCGCCAGCAGGTTATTGGTATCAACCCATTGCGTTTTATTTAATCCTAAATCGAACTTAGCAATTAAAACCTTTTTTACTTTTTGATTTACATCTTCCCGGGTCAACCTGTTTTCCGCAATGGCTTTTTTAATCGCTTCGATAGATGCTCCTACATTTTCTGGCAGGCACAACATATCGTTTCCTGCAATCAACGATTCTACAGAAATAGTTCCGCCAGGGAAATATTTAGTAACTCCTTTCATTTCTAATGCATCAGTAAATGTCAATCCCTGGTAACCCATATCGTTTCTCAGCAAATCGGTTACACTTTTTTTAGAGATAGATGTTGCTCTATTAGCAGTATTATCAATGGAAGGAATAGATAAATGTGCGATCATTACACTACCAACACCAGCATCAAACAATGCCCGGAAGGGAACCAACTCCATTGAGTCTAACTGCTTTCTTGTTTTACTTATTACAGGCAGATCATAATGAGAATCTACATCCACATCACCATGACCGGGAAAATGCTTGGCACAAGCCATAATACCAGCATCCTGCATTCCTTTCATATACGCCACTCCAAATCGGGAAACTTTTTCTTTGTCTTCACCAAATGAACGATAACCAATAACCGGATTGTTAGGATTATTATTGATATCAACCACCGGTGCATAGTTAACATGCACACCAATTCTTTTACATTGTTCGCCAACAGCTAATCCCATTTTGTAAACGATATGTTCATCGGTCAATGATCCTAAAGTCAATTGAAATGGAAATTTGACTGCGCTATCCAACCGCATACCCAATCCCCATTCTCCATCTATTGTAACCATCAGGGGAGTTTTTGCAATGCGCTGGTAATAATTAGTAAGATTTGCCTGCCGTATCGGGCCACCCTGGAAAAAACACAAAGCACCGACATTGTATTTTTCAATTTCACTTACCACTTTAGCTACATGGTCTGCACCGAGATTGGAGTGTGCCCTCACCACCATCAATTGGGCAATGCGCTGGTCTTCTGTAAGACTATTGAATACACTATCTACCCATTGAGCTTTGGTCAAACTACTTTTATACTGTGCAGTAGAAACAAGTGGAATAAAAAAAGCAATCGCAAGAGCCAGTTTTAAAAACTTCATAATACGGCAAATTGTAATGTTAACTAAGAGGCTTAAAATTAACCCTTTTGATGCAAAGGTTTTGCGAAGAGTTGCTTAAAAATCAAATCGTTATTTTTGGCGGCTAAAGCAGACAAGTGCCTGATAAGATTACATTATTACCTGATAATATCGCTAACCAGATCGCAGCGGGAGAAGTTATTCAACGACCAGCCAGTGCTATCAAAGAATTGCTGGAAAATGCGGTCGATGCCGGAGCAACAGAAATCAAACTCCTGATCAATGATGCCGGAAAAGCATTAATACAGGTTATTGATAACGGCAGTGGCATGAGTGAGACGGATGCCCGCATGAGCTTTGAACGACATGCTACTTCCAAAATAAAAAGTATTGAAGATTTATTTCATATAAGAACGATGGGCTTCAGAGGTGAGGCATTAGCATCCATTGCTGCGGTAGCACAAGTAGAATTAAAAACAAAAAGGGCGGAAGACGAAACCGGTATTTATATAGAAGTAGAAAATAGTGCTGTAAAAAAACAGGAACCCATTGCCGCACCAGTGGGTACCAGTATTGCGATGAAGAATTTGTTTTTCAATGTGCCGGCCCGTAGAAATTTTTTGAAAAGCAATGCTGCCGAAATGCGGCATATTGTGGATGAGTTTACAAGAGTGGCTATGTCGTTCCCGGAAATTCTGTTTACACTCACTGCCAATAACCAACAATTATTTCATTTAGAATCCGGCAGTTTAAAGCAACGTATTGTTCAATTACTCGGCAACAATTACAATGCAAAACTGGTAACGGTTAAAGAAGAAACCGATTACATGAATATTTATGGTTTTGTAGGTAAACCGGAAACAGCAAAGAAAACAAGAGGTGATCAATACTTCTTTGTGAACAATCGTTTTATTAAAAGTCCATACCTGAATCATGCAGTGATGAGTGCTTACCAGGAAATGATTCCCTCGGATAGTTTCCCGATGTATGTTTTATTTATTGACCTCGATCCTGCCGTTGTTGATGTGAATGTTCACCCAACGAAGCAAGAAATAAAATTTGAGGACGAAAAAATAATTTATGCTTTTGTACAAGCTGCAGTGAAGCATGCATTGGCACAATTCAGTGTAACACCAACATTGGATTTTGATTTGGATGCTTCGATACAACAATTATCATCCATACAACAACCATTTACAGAAGAAAGAAAATCAGCCGCCTCATCCGGTTCTATCTTCAAAGGATTTACACAAAAACACCAGGCACATTTTATTGAGAAGAGTGATAAGAATGAGTTGAAGCATTGGAGGGATTTTTACGAAGCACCGGTGTCGGGTGTCGGTTCTCAGGTGTCAGGTTCTCAAGATTCGCCTTCACTCACACCTCACACCTTACACCCTACACCTGATTCAGAGCTAACCCAACTACTCAACACTTACATCACCTTACCATCTGCCAACGGCTTTCTCCTCATTCACCAGCAAGCGGCGCATGAAAGAGTATTGTATGAACGATTGAAGACAGCAAGTAAAGACAAACCGGTGGCTACGCAACGCAGCATGTTTCCATCTACATTAGAATTAACACCGGCTGATGCAGCAGTAATGCAAGAAATCATTGGTGATTTACAGCAGCTTGGTTATACGATCGAACCTTTCGGGAAAAACACATTTGTTATACAAGGCACACCGGCTGATGTGGAAGCGGGAAATGAAAAACACATCATTGATATTTTACTGGAACAGTACAAACACTTCAGCAGTGAAGTAAAATTTTCTAAACGGGAAAAATTGATTCGTTCTCTCGCCAGGCAACAAGCTATTAAAACAGGTGTAAGATTAACGGAAAGAGAAATGCGCCAATTAGTGAATGATCTTTTTGCCTGCGAACAATCGAATGCAACAATGGATGGCAATCCTACTTATCTGGAGTTTAAGCAAGAGCAGTTGGAGAAGATGTTTGGGAAATAGATGAGCTTAGTGTTGTCATGCCGAGGAACGAGGCATCTCAAAGTTTGGAAGTTAATAATTACAATAATCTCTGAGACTCCTCCTTCGTCGGAGTGACAAGACCCCGTTAATAAGCGTTTCTCACCCCCACCAAAAACTTCTCCATCGCCTTTCTTACATCTGTAGATGATGCCTGGTGATTATTAACCAGGGTAGAAAAAATAAGAAGCTTCCCCTTTTTAGTATATAAGAAACCGCTGAAAGCAACAACACCTGACAGTGTCCCTGTTTTTGCAAAAATGAATCCGCTTTCGGTTTTGTAATAGCTACTAATCGTTCCTTCGCCACCGGTGGGGAGGATTACTTTGAGGCGTTCCATACCAAATTCATTTTTCATTTTGTTGAGGATGGCAACAAAACTTTGCGGTGTAAATAAATTATAACGGCTAAGGCCAGAACCATCCACCCATCTTGGTTTTTGTGGCAGGTCTTTAAAATCTGTCTTGAGAATAGTATCAATAATTTTTGCATCGTTCATTATGCCCAGCTTTTCATTGCTGACCATTAATAATGATTGTTCGGCAAAAAAATTATCGCTGCGGTGCATCATGGGTTTTAGGAGGGAGTCGGTGGGTTGGGAGTGGATTTTAATTGCTCCATTTTTTGAACCCTGTTGAGTTGGCAAAGCCTTTTTCCAATTTACCTCTTTAAAGATTGTATCTCGTAATAGTTCAAGTGTAGCTTGAACTCCGTTTGTGAAAAAAGGAATTGATATTGTTCTCTTTTTTTCTACGCCTTGTGTTATCGTGTAATTATTTCTACCGATATCCCTGGCAACTGAAAAGGTTTTAGCGTTTTCGTTGTCAGAAAATGATACTTCCCAATTATTTTCGGGAATGGAATACACCAAAGGAGGTTTATTACTTTCATTTACTTCTTGTGTCCAATAAAGAATATTCCCGTAAATCGGCATCGGACTTCTTTCGGCCATATAAGCTTGGTCATAATCATTCCATGCCCAGCCGGAACCTAACGCTTCATCTTGCCAATTATCGTCATTGATATAAATATTTTTTTTCTCCTTTCTAAGCAGACTTATTAACCGCTGATTTTTAAACTCCGGGTGAAGCAAGGTTGGATCACCAGTAGGAGTTAGCACAATAGCAGTCTCATTTTCCAATACCAATGCTGCCACCAAACTATCCCCCAAATACTTCATTGCTGCATAGCAAGTAGGGATTTTAGTATTACTGGCTGGTACAAAATATTTATCGCCCTGATAATTATATAAATATTTATTCGTGGCCGGGTCAAAGATGCTGATACCTACATGCGCCGTTTGTAAGGCTTTTACATCGAGTACGTCGGCTTTTGCCGATTTGGCAATTTGCTTTTCTATGGAACAAGAGGAAAATAGGGTTAAGAGTGTAGAGTTTAGAATTAAGAATTGTCTAACCCTATTTACAATTTTTGCTTTCATATAATTCTAAACTTTAAACTCTTAATTCTTAACTGAATTTAATAATTTTTCCTTCTTTCATACTCTCCAACGCTGCTTCTATTATTCTTGTATTTTTTATTCCATCCGCCGCAGGAACAGGATTAGGGGCTTGCCCTGTTAACGCTTTATATACATCATGATAATAGCCCATGTAGTTGCCGGGAGAAGAAGTTGTTTCTTTACGAACCACTTCACCATTTATTTCTGTGTGTAATAATCCATCGGGTGATGATGGACCGCTACACCAGCTTTCTAAAGATGGTTTTACTCCTGCTAATAATTGTTGCTCCTGCATATCTGACCGTTGTTGTAAAAAACTTCCTTTCATTCCATGCAATGTATATGCGTAAGTTGATTCTCTTGCTATCACTGTTGCTTTTAAACGAACTCTTAATCGGTCATAATAAAAAAGCATTTCAAAATAATCCGGTACGGCTACATCATCCCGCATCTTTATTAAGTCAGCAAATAATGCGTTGGGAAAACCAAATAACTGAATGGCCTGGTCAACCAAATGTGGAGACAGGTCAAACAAATTTCCGGCACCGGGCATGGCCCCTTCCTTATGTTGCTTGCCGCCAAAAGCAGGGCGGTAGCGGTCGTATCGAATTTCTACTTCTCGTATTTCGCCCAATAAATTTTGCCCCACTACATTTTTTACCGCACGGTAATCGCCATCATAGCGGCGATTTTGATATACACTTAAAAACAAATTATTTTTTTCTGCCAATGCAGTTAGCTCTTCGGCTTCTTTTACGGTAATGGCAAATGGTTTTTCAATCACCATATTCTTACCTGACTGCAATACCAGTTTCGCCTGTTCAAAATGTAAATGTGTTGGTGTATTTACCACTATCAATTCCAACTCTTTATTTGCACACAGCTCTTCTACCGAACGATATAATTTTGAATTCGGATATCGTTCTCTCGAATCATTATTATTTCTTTCAACAATCGCTGCTAATTCATATCCCGGATGTGCTTCCAGAAATGGTGCATGAAATAATTTACCACTCATGCCGTAAGAGCAAATACCGGTTTTAATGCCCCCAGAAATAGTCTGCATATTGAAAACTGTTTATGCCCCTAAAGGGGAGATTTAAAGTTGTCCTGAAAGGTAATAATCTAAATTACAATTTCTGTTGAATAACGAACAGAACGATGAAGTGTGATTAATTTATTCTCTTCCACCGGAAGAAAATAAATTAACAGTCATTTGGTCGCAACGAAGATGCCATAAAAAACTAAAGCCTGGTACATAACAATTGACTCAAAACTACAGACTATGAACTCTGAACTGCTCTACCCTCTCTCCTGTGCCCGCAACCATCTTTCCGGTATCTCATTACTGCTTGCCAGCAAATAATCCTTATAACTACAAGCAATAAATTTTTTATCGGGCAATTGCATCCACCATCTTCCCGTCTTTTTGCTTTGGAGAAAAATCGTTTCTACTTCTGCAAAAGCCATATGATATTCGTTGAACGAATCTTTCTCATCCAACGCTGCTTCTCTCCTGCTTCGGCTGCGGCCATCCAGCACATACCATAGCATATGACTGATCTGCTTCGCTGTCAGTTCATCTTTATCATGCTGCACATCATAACCATAAATACCGATGCTGTTCACATTCGGACTCATGCCAGCATATTGCATCAGCACACAAGCTTCTTCTCCGTTCAAGCCATTGGGCGAAACGGTATTGGCCGGTGCATAGGCATTGGCAATAGCCGTAATATCAAAGCTGAACATATTGCTATTACGGATGACTGGCTCCATCTCATCAATATTTTCTTTTACACTGCCTACCCGGTAGCAATCGAAACGTAGTTTATCCATCGTTTCTAGCATTCGTGGATGCACATAATAACTTTGAAAAGCAATATGATTATAATGACGGAGAAAATTCGGCTCTCCCGTCAACATTTCCATTAAAAAATTTTCATGTTTGAATGGAGACTCCAAATTCAAATCAATCAATGCATCTACACAAGAGGCTTCAATCAGTTTTTTGTTTTCTGCATACGCATTGTATTGCGTTAATGTCAGATCATGCGAGCCACCGAGAATGACAACTGTCTTTCCATCACCCATTAATTCCTGCACCACTGTTTTTAATGCCGCATATGAATCCGTATATAAAGAACCAACTTTAATATTCCCTACATCGGCAATCTTTATATCCTGGTGCCAATAAAACAAAGAATAAAAATGACGACGAATAATATCCGGTGCTTCACTATGACCATGTATCAATCCACTACCCCGCTGCTCACCGCATCCAACAATTACAATTTGTGCTTCATCCAGGTCAGGAAATTCTTCGCTGTACACACTGATTATTTTTCCTAATTGCCCATCCTTATATCCTTCGTCGTGGGATATTTCGTGGAGGTTGACGGGAGAAAGGAAGTCCGAAATGTTTAGATGATCCATATCTACAAAGCTAAGGGTTAAGGAGAAAAAAGTGCGGTTTCACACAGAGTTCGCCACTACTCTCCATTTCTTATCTTTGCCGCCATGGAAAATTTGTTGAAACAAATAGAGAGTCATAAAAGTGAGATAGCTGCTTTTTCTGCAACAGAAGCTAACGCAGTGGAAGAATTCCGCATCAAATACCTCGGCACCAAGGGGCTCGTGAAAACCATCATGGGCGAAATGAAAAATGTGGCACCGGAAAACAAAAAAGAAGCCGGGCAATTACTCAACGAGTTCAAAGTTTTTGTAGAAACAAAATTTGAAGAACTTAAAGGGTCGACTGTTAATGGGCAAAAGTCAACTGCCAATACAATAGACCTTAGTTTACCCGGCGATACATTACCAATCGGATCAAGACATCCGGTGGTATTAATGAGAAACCGTATCGTTTCTATTTTTCAACGTCTTGGTTTTGCGGTAGCAGACGGACCAGAGATAGAAGATGACTGGCATAATTTCGGTGCCTTGAATTTACCGGCGCATCACCCTGCAAGAGATATGCAGGATACATTTTACATACAACAAAATCCAGATTGGGTATTACGTACTCACACCAGCAATGTGCAGATACGGGAAATGGAAAAAGGAAAATTGCCTATCCGTGTGGTTATTCCGGGTCGTGTATATAGAAATGAAACGGTGAGTGCAAGAAGCCATTGTTTCTTTCACCAGGTAGAAGGATTATATATTGATGAAAATGTTTCGTTCGCTGATCTGAAGCAAACACTTTACTTTTTTGTAAAAGAAATGTATGGTAAAGATGTAAAAGTTCGTTTCCGTCCGTCCTATTTTCCATTCACTGAACCCAGTGCTGAGATGGATGTAAGCTGTTTTATCTGCGGCGGCAGTGGTTGTAATATTTGTAAAAAAACAGGTTGGGTAGAAATTTTAGGTTGTGGTATGGTGCATCCAAATGTATTAACCAACTGCGGCATCGATCCTAATAAATATACTGGCTTTGCATTCGGCATGGGTATCGAACGTCCGGCTATGTTGAAATACGGCATCAATGATATTCGTCTCTTCAGCGAAAACGATGTGCGGTTTTTAAAGCAGTTTACATCGGCGATTTAGAGAGAGTCAGGAGTCTTGAGTCGGGCCGTTGAAATTTTATGTGCCGGGCTTATTGCTACTAGCATCGTCTGTTGCCCGTCCGAATGGCAAGGCCGGGCGGACGTCGCACTCTTCATCGTTCTGTTCGCTGCTCGGCATTGTGCAATCTTCTTACTAATTTATAAATGCCTGCTCGGCCCATTCCAATCCATTGGGTAAACTATCTTTTGAAAATTCCAAATGTATTACCCGTCGCTTTTTATTGTTTGTTGTTCTGGATGAACTGTGAAGCAATAAAGGTTTCATCAACATAATTCCACCTTTTGGAATGCTGCAAACTTCCTCTTTTTCCTTAGTCCAATCAATAGTTTCAGGACGATAAATACCTTTTAAATGTGATGATGGTATTATTTTTAAAGCTCCATTATTTTCATCCGTATCATCAAGATGAATACGAATGGTAAATATATTTTCCAGGATTTCCAACGGCGGCTTTACTGCAAACTGACCTTGCTTAACTGTCCATGAATCGAAGCCTTCCATTTCTATTTTTTTATTTACAGAAATTGTCAAATCTTGGTGATAAGAGACATACCAGTTGGATGAATGAGGCTTATCAAAATAAATTGACTTTACAACAAAGTATCCGTCTCCGAGTACTTGTTGAATTACTTGCTTAAGATTATCATTAAAAATTAGGGAGGCAGAATCAGGCACTTCTTTTATAAACTGCCTGATAGCAAATAAATCCTTCGACTTTCTGAATGTATCATTTGAAGTATTAGCTTTATCAATAATTGCTATTATTTCAATTACCTCAGCAGGAGGGTAAATATTGGGAAAAGAAGTAAACCCGTTACTTGTTAAATCGTTTGTGTGTACAGAAAAGTCCATTACTTAAAATAGTATTTACCACCCACTTCCACCGTACTATATTCAAAATCATTCAACCCCTGTTGAAAACGAAGCAGCAATCCAGTTTTATTTATTCTTCGTTGCGCTTCTGCTCTAAATACAATTGGTTTATCGCCACTGTTTTCAATATAACCAAGATAACCGGCCACATAGGATTTTATCAACCAGTTTTTCGGAGTCCATTCTAACCCGGTGCCAAATAAGAAAGCATCATTCTGACGAAAATCATCCTGTTCAATTTGCCATACATAAAAACCCGCCATAGCGATCCACTTCAATGGAATACTATTAAATGGCTTGGCTGCTGAAATATCAATATGATAACCCATGCCATCAATAAATCGGGCAGCACCAAAACCGGATGATGATGGTAAGCGATAGCCAACCCGCAAGGCAAGTTGTATATTTTTTCGCCAGCGATTAAAGATCTGGATATTGGTATTTACCAGCACATCGCCTCTTGCTTTTTTATCATTGTAGAACTGGTGATACACATGCCGTTCTTTTTTCAACGCATCACTCATCGTATAAAACTCATATGGAATGTAAGAGATGTCAAACGAGATAAGATCTTTTACCAAACAGAGATTACCATATAAAACAATGCTTTGTGTTTTATCTCCCTCCCTAAAATGAAACTGGCCCGTAATGGCGGCTGTAGTATTACTATCAATACTGCCATTAGAAATAAACGGAACGGCCAATGCATTGGGTCCCATCCACGCAGCTCTCACTTTCATATATTTCGACCAGTGAGAAACACCATCCCAGTTCACCGTCTGTGCCCATTCAGCCGGAGTTTGTGCATTGCCTTGAAAAAATAAAATAGAGAGTAAAGCAGTTAGTAAAAATTTCATTGCAATAATTAAAAACCTAAAATATCCTTATTTGCTGAAACAACAAAGGCTGCCCGTAGACAGCCTTTGAAAAAATATAATTAACCAATTATGATTTAGGATGATAAATAGCAAGAACAAGAGATCCCACTAACATCATCCACATACCTACTCCAAATCCTTTTATCATATCCATAATATCAACGTTCCCATCCAGCATAGGACGAATTAACAGGTATAATACCGCTAGTAAAGGAAGAATGGCCCACAAGCCCCTGCCCAAAAAATAATTGCCGTTATTTAATGCCCCTATAAGAAGCATTACTCCTGATAAAGGAATCAGAATCCATAAATATTTCATTAGCATATTTTCAATACCAGTTCCGTAAGATGGCGATTGTACAGCATCAAAAGCACTGGTGCTGCTGATGG
Organism: uncultured Chitinophaga sp.; assembly: GCA_964641575.1. Lineage (GTDB taxonomy): Bacteria > Bacteroidota > Bacteroidia > Chitinophagales > Chitinophagaceae > JJ008. The sequence goes on from CAZXMP010000034.1 coordinate 21,640, forward strand.
ACCATACAGGAAGAAAAAAGCTGGCTATTAATACCACCGCCAGAATGATGGTGAATAGTTTTCGGTTCATGTTGGTTTTGGTTTTATGGTGAAAAATGTATTGAGAATTAAGCAATGTTAAGTTTTTGAGGCAGACATTCTTTTATAACAGAAAAAAGCTGCTGCCAGGAATGCAATGACCGCTATGTAAAACCAGGGAGTAAAGTCAACAGTTATATTTAATTTATCATTCACTTCCTGCCCTATTTTATCAAGCCCCTTCGAAAGGCCAGTAGGATCATCATCCGCACTACTGTTTCCTCCGGTTCCAGGAATACTCGATTTTATATTTTTCTTTACATCCAGCATCATTCCTATTAATGCACCTGCTGCTGCAATACCTGTTACCATTGCACCCCCAATTGCAGCTTTAGCATTTGTAAATGATAATACCACACCAAGTACTCCGAGACCCATCGCAATCATTGCATAAAGGTTTGGGTCTTTATTATCTGACTTACTTGTAGCTTTTGTTGAACCGGCATCATCTGAGTTATCTTTTTTATCATCGCCCATAAACGAATTGCTATCACTATTCTTCATGGTAAAGCCGGTAGCTAATTTAAAGCCGCTTACAGTTTGTAATGAAGTGCCATTACATTTAATATCAATAAATGGCATAAAAAATAATAAAACGCCTACTACAAATGCAACAGTTGAAGGAATTTTTGTGCCGAAAATACCCGGTGCTGCTGAAGCCGGTGCATAAACTGGTGAAGGTGTTTGGGCTGTGGTTGGTTGGTTAAGGTCCATACAAGAAATTTTTCTTTAAGGTAAGAGAAACTTAGCAAAAATCAGTGTATCCGGTATTGAGAGTTCATAAAGCCTGCATAACTATCTTTACACCCGTAAATTTACCAGCAATGATTATTAATAGTATTTGCGTTTGCGGAGCCGGCACCATGGGTTCTGGTATTGCACAGGCGGCAGCGCAAGCTGGTTTTCATACTATTTTGTATGAATTAAATACAGCAGTACTGGAGAAAGCAAAAAGCAGCATTGAAAAAAATCTTGCCGCTTTAATTACAAAAAGTAAGATTACCGCAGCAGAAGGAGAAAAAATTTTTCAACGAATTCTTTTTACCAGCGATATACAAATTTGTATTGCAGATGTTTTTATCGAGGCTATTGTAGAGAAATTACCTATTAAAATTTCACTATTTAATCAACTGGCAGAATTAAACCATAGTGAATCCATTTTTTGCAGCAATACTTCTTCGCTGGCAGTTACAGCTATTGCGGCACAGGTAAAGAACCCGGAACGGGTTATCGGAATGCATTTTTTTAATCCGGCCACTATTATGAAATTGGTGGAAGTGGTAAATACTGAATACACTTCGCACAATATAACAACCACAATAACGGAGCTAGCAAAACAAATGGGTAAAACACCTGTTATCTGCAAAGACTCACCGGGTTTTATTGTAAACCGGGTAGCAAGACCCTATTATATTGAATCATTAAGAGTAGCAGAAGAAGGCGAAGTAAGTTTTGAACAAACGGATCGCTTATTAGAGGCCAGCGGATTTAAAATGGGGCCATTCAAACTAATGGATCTGATCGGCAATGATATTAACTATGCGGTCAGTTGTTCGGTGTATGAGCAGATGAATAATCCGGAACGATTAAAGCCTTCCTACATACAAGAGCAGAAAGTAAAAGAAGGAAAGTTGGGGAAGAAATCGGGTGAGGGATATTATAGCTATTAATTTAATCAATCATGGTATTAGTAACAGGCGGCACAGGCTTTCTCGGTTCATACATCATTAAACTATTGATAGAAAAAGAATATAAAGTACGAGCTATTCGTCGTGGCACTCAAACTCCTTTTTGGATCGAAAAAAAAATTATTGATAAAGTAGAATGGGTGGAGGGTGATATACTCGATGTAGTGTCATTAGAAGACGCTATGGAAGGGATTGATACGGTTATTCATTCGGCAGCCACAGTTTCTTTTAGTAAGAAAGACAGAGCCTCCATGTATCATACCAATATTGAAGGAACAGCGAATGTGGTGAATATTGCATTAGAGAAAAGTATTAAGCGGTTTGTACATATCAGTTCGGTTGCCGCATTAGGAAGAACAACTACCGGCGGCCATGTAAATGAAGAAAAAAAATGGGAAGAAAGTAAAGCCAACACCCATTATGGCATCAGTAAATTCAAATCGGAGTTGCAAGTTTGGCGTGGAATGAGCGAAGGGCTAAATGCAGTGATCCTTAACCCGAGTACTATTCTTGGCTATGGCGATTGGCATAGCAGCAGCGCCGGCCTTTTTAAAAATGTGCATAATGGATTTAAATGGTACACAGCCGGTATCAATGGATTTGTAGATGTGGAAGATGTAGCGAAAGCGACTTTATTATTAATGGAGAGTGATATTTCAGAACAACGATTTATTGTAAGCGGCGACACCTGGACCTTTAGAAAACTGCAGGATACTATTGCAGAAAATTTTAATAAGAAGAAACCTTCCAAACATGCCACTCCTTTTATATTGTCCCTGGCCTGGCGGGTGGAAAAAATAAAATCATTTTTCTCCGCCAAAAAACCATTGCTCACCAAAGAAAGTGCAAGGGTGGCCTTAAGCAAAACCCGGTTTGATAATGATAAAATACTAAAGACATTTCCGGAATTTTCCTTTACCCCGTTGGAAGAAACAATAAAAAAGGCTTGTAAAAACTACCTTGGCACTATTCCTGACGTGCAACCGAAGTAATAAGAACTGTATCTTTAAGCCACAAGAAACATTTGTTCTATGAAGCTCCTTACATCCCTTTTACTTTTCCTTTTTACTTCAGTAATTGCTCAGTCGCAGGTTGTTATTTCGGGAGTAGTATTAGATTCAGCCACCCGTGAGCCTTTGTTGGGAGCCAGCGTATTTGCTCAAAACACTACTTTAGGAACCACCAGTAATAAAGATGGCGAATTCTCTATCTCCCTTAAGTCGGGCGGATATGAATTGATATTTAGTTTTACCGGTTATAAAAATCAGGAAGTACGCATTACCGAAAACAAAAATGAACGGTTGGAAATTCTATTGGTGAAAGAAGATAAATCTATGGGTGAAGTGGTAATACAAAGCAGTAATGAAGTAAAAGATGGCTGGGAGAAGTATGGCGATTTTTTTCTGGGTCATTTTATCGGAAATACACCATTTGCAAGTGAGTGCAGTATTCAAAACAAAGAAGCCGTTCGTTTCTTTTATTACAAACGAACGGATAAATTAAAAGTATTGGTTACCGAGCCGCTTGTTATTAGTAATGAAGCGTTGGGATATGATCTGCGTTACCAATTAGACTCTTTCGTTTACTATTATAAAACAGATATTAGCTCTTACAGAGGTACTTGTTTCTTCTCCGAAAAATTGGGAACAGTAAGTACTGCTATGAAATGGAAAGCCAATAGGGAAAAAGCCTATGCCGGTTCCCGGATGCATTTTATGCGTTCCTATTACGACAGCACATTAAAAGAATCTGGTTTTACTATTTCTCTTATTAATGATGATAAAAAAACGTTTGGTTTATTGACCAAACCCTACCTGCCAAAATATTATTCTGTTTCCGATACATTAGATGAAGTTGAAATACAGTTTCCGGATAAAATAAGTGTGGCCTATATAAAGGCAGTACCCGAAAATGCTTATCTAAAACAATTTAACCTGCCAATGGATGTAGGAGTGCAAGTTTCGTATGTGGATGTATTGCGACCAATCGCTATAAAAGAAAACGGATATTTTTATGAGCAGCGTAGCTGGATCAACCAGGGCTATTGGAGCTGGAAAAATGTTGCCGATTTGCTGCCGTATGATTACTGGCCTAATTAATGTGCCTCTTAAAATGGATAAATTTAATAAAGGCCACTAAGTAAGTTTGCAATAAGTAATGAAAGATTTACTTTCCCATCACCTTCTCCCACAACTGCGGAATTCGTTTTATCCAAACAAATTCTTTCATTTTTTCTCTGGCATCTTCTACCGGTGAGCCAAAATAAACTTTGCCGCCGGCAATAGAATCTTTTACGCCACTTTGTGCATATACTATAGCATCTTTTCCGATGGTTAGTGTTTTACTAACTCCTACTTGCCCCCAAAGTATCACATTGTCTTCAATAGTAGTTGCCCCTGCAATACCCACCTGAGCTGCAAAAAGACAATTTTTACCAATCACCGTATCGTGGCCAATATGCACCAGGTTGTCCAGTTTTGTACCGGCTCCAATAATCGTATCATGACTTACACCCCGGTCAATGGTGCAATTAGCTCCTATCTCTACACCGTTTTCAATCAATACCCGGCCACTACTGTTCATTTTTTTATAGTGAATCTCCCTGTTGGTCTTCTTATTATAATAAAAGGCATCGCTTCCGATAACTGTACCCGCCTGTATCACCACAGTATCGCCGATAATGCAATGATCGAGAATTGTAACATTGGGATGTATAATGCAATCTTTTCCAATTTGCACATGATTGCCTACATAAGCACCCGGCATAATAACTGTTCCTTCGCCAACGGAGGATGAATCACTCAGAATTTTCATAGATGGTGCAAAAGGACGATAGAAGTTTACAATCTTTAAATAAGCCTCAAATGGATCATCAACTACTAACAATGCTTTACCATCGGGGTAATCTGTTTGTTTATTTATAATGATGAATGTTGCTTCAGAGTTAATGCATTTATCATAATATTTAGGGTGGTCTACAAAAACCAAATCACCATTTTCCACTTTATGTATTTCATTAATACCGGTTGCAATTCCATTTACATTGCCAAAAATTTCTGCACCGATAAGTTGTGCAATAGTAGCAACAGGAACAGGTTTATCAAAACGCATAGAACAAATTTTGCCAAAGGTATAGTAAGCTAATGAATGACCGATAGCAGTTAAAACAAGTGATTTGGGCACTTTATCCCTGTTTGGGGCATACTTTTTTAAAAATATTTTTTGGTGTTTTTTATGCTAATTGAGCTATATCAATCCATAAAAAAATAGTTGATTGCAAAAAAACATTGAAACAGTTTATAAAAATTACAAAATTGCATACTAATGAAACCCTTTGCTGTCAAGCATTTCAGCCTGTCATAATTTTTGGTGATGCAATAATTTTTATAAAAACATTTTTATATTCACATCAACAATTCATAAAAATATACTTTTTAATTGCTGGCTTATCCACAGCTACTTTTAAAATGTTAATAAAATAGTTGCAAAATATTTTATCGCAGCCATTGTTTCGTTTGTGCTTTTAAATTTCCTTTTACTTCTTAATTATTCTGAAATAGTTGGACATCATTTCAACCCTAAAATTCTTTCTATCAATCACGTTGCAACACTCGGTTGGATAACGATGATAATATTCGGTGCGATGTTTCAACTTGTTCCTGTAGTTCTCGAAACAAAATTGTTCAGTGAAAAACTCGCGGAGATTCAGTTCTGGATTTATCTGCCTGGCGTTATCGGTTTAGTCTATTGCTTCTGGGTATTCGATACCGGAATTAATATGACATTTTCAGCAGTACTACTTAATCTTGCAATGTTCATCTTTTCGTTTAATATAATCATTACTATGAAAAGCGTTAAGAAATGGAACGTTACTGCGTGGTACCTTGCAGCGGCAATTTTCTATTTGATTGTAACTGCGATAGCAGGACTTTTGCTGGCTATAAATCTATGGACACCATACGTAAAGTTAGATCATCTCCAATATTTAAATTTACACGCACACATTGCTTTCATTGGCTGGGTTTCTATGGTGATAATGGGAGTTTCATTTAAGCTTATTCCAATGTTTACTCTTTCACATGGTTTTCCTTTAACAAATGCGTTCAAATTATCGATTGAAGTATTAATAATCCG
>CAZXMP010000035.1:0-27146 GCA_964641575.1 uncultured Chitinophaga sp.
ACAAGAGTGCGACGCAACAGACGATGATAGTAGCAATGACGATGACTAACAAAAAAAATATCTATGGCTGTTGTTGATCTAATAATGCCGAAACTGGGCGAAAGTATCATGGAAGCTACCGTGTTGAAATGGTTCAAACAACCCGGTGACGAAGTAAAAATGGATGAAACCGTACTCGAAATTGCTACTGATAAAGTAGATAGCGAAGTACCCAGCACCGCCGCCGGTGTAATTGAAGAGATTTTATTTAATGTAAATGATGTGGTTCCGATTGGAACGGTGATCGCAAAAATCAGAACTTCAGCTACGAGTGATGAGCCACGAGTGGCAAGTAACACACCCACAGCTCCAGTGGTTGAAAAAGTTCAGGACGCAGTGGTTGTAGAAACTACTCAACCACAAACTGCTCCTTCGGCAGGCTCAGTATTCAAACCACAAACTAATTCAGGTTCCCGTTTCTACTCCCCACTTGTATTAAATATTGCAGCGAGTGAAGGGGTAAGCATGACAGAATTGGAAAATATTCTTGGCACTGGCAATGAAGGGCGGGTGACAAAGAAAGATATTTTGCAGTATGTAAGCGGAAGAAAGTCGGGAGTTAGGAATCAGGAGTCGGGAGTTAGCAGTCACCAAAGTGTTTCTGTAGTAAAAGAGATTCCACAACCCACACCTCAGAACTCACAACTCACAACTTACCAGGGTAATGTTGAGATAATTGAAATGGACCGGATGCGGAAATTGATTGCCGATCACATGGTTCGCAGCAAGCATACCAGTCCGCATGTTACCAGTTTTACTGAAGCTGATGTTACCAATTTAGTGCAGTGGAGAGACCGGGTGAAAAAAGATTTTGAAAAAAGAGAGAATACTAAAATCACTTTCACTCCATTGTTCATAGAAGCCATTGTTCGTTGTATTAAAAGATTCCCATTGATCAATAGTTCGCTGGATGGTTACAATATCATTATGAAAAAAGATATTAATATCGGAATGGCTACGGCATTGCCAAGTGGCAACCTGATCGTTCCGGTTATTAAAAATGCGGATCAATTAAATTTAGTTGGATTGACCAAGCAAGTAAATGGATTGGCCGATGCAGCCCGCAACGGAAAACTAAAAGTTGACGATACAGCAGGTGGAACTTTTACATTGACCAATGTGGGAACCTTTGGTAGTTTAATGGGAACACCCATCATTAACCAACCACAGGTCGCTATTATGGCGGTAGGCGCCATTAAAAAACGTCCGGTTGTGATCGAAACACCTGCCGGCGATAGCATTGCCATCCGCCATATGATGTATCTGAGCATGAGTTACGACCATCGCATTGTAGATGGAAGTTTGGGTGCTACTTTTTTAACAGCTGTTGCGAAGGAGTTGGAAAATTTTAAAAGTGACAGAGAGTATTAACCGCTGATTAAAGGATTGATTTGATTAACGTTAAGGTTATCTAACAATATTAATCGTACAAATTGATTGTACGATTTTTTTATTTAGCCAGCTGCATTACTACTAGCATCTTCGTTGCGTCGCACCCTTGTACTGCAGTAACAAAGATGAGCATTTGCAAAAACCTTCATTCTTTGCTCCTTTGCGTCTTTGCGGGAAAAACTTACTGTCAATTACTCAGTAAGTACCCCATAAGTCCTTCCTTTAAAAATATACTTACTGCCCTTTCTTTTTATTTCATACAGATTATCATAATCCGTTTCTTTTAAATCTCCGGGAACAACAGTGGAGCCGGTAAGCATATTAGCAATATCATCAATCGTATTAGAATGGCCAACCACTAATATATCCCCTTTCTTTATTGCCTTCAACTTCTGGATAAATGCAGTTGCCGAATCTTTGCCGGGGCTATAAAATTGTGTTTGTACTTTATCCAGATACTCATCCAATGGTTTTGCAGTACCCGTAGTTCGCTTAAATTTTGTAGAAAATATATACTTGATGTTTTTACTCTTTAGCTCTTCTTTCAACGCCAAAGCTCTTTCATTTCCTGCGTCGCTCAATTCTACATCGCTGCTCATGTTGGCAGCAGCCACGGTCTTTTCGCCATGGCGAACAATATAGATGGTATTTCCACAAGAACTAATAAAAAACAACCCTACAGCGAATAATAAATATTTCATAAATAGCTTCTTTAACAATCTAAAATTAAACTACTCTTTCATTCTTTACGTCTTTTTTGTAAATTAGTTATACTAAACCCAGATAACACTATGAAATCATTATCAGAAACCTGGTTCGCCGAAGGCCGTATTGATTTTGAATTGAAAAAATACACCCTCCTCGCTTACCTGCAGGAAGTAAACAAATACTTCAACGAAAATAAGTTGTACCCGCAACTGGCCGACATGATCTTTCACTACAACAATATTGTGGCATTCCGGGAAAATAAAAAATACCTGCAAGAGCATTTTCCCAAGAAGATGACAGGCATTCAAATGGAAAAACTGCAAATGCTCTACCAGCAAATGATAGAAGATGATGAACTGATGCAGGAGCTGGAAGATATTATCCAGTATGCTTCAGGCATGATGAGATCCACTATTCAGAGTGCTACCGGTATATATGAATTTGTAGAAGAAAAAATTGAAATAACTCCTGTGGGCATTATTCCCCTGAATATCCAGGAAGGTTATTTCTTTTTAAGCAGTGGCAATACCAAAGAAACCAGTGTTTATCATTACCGCCTTTCCATCTTTGAAAAACATGATGAAAAATACCGCAGCATCAGAACATTGTTTATTGATAACTGGCAGCGGGGCATCTCCCATACGTACGAAAATATAAAATCAGAATTGATACGACGCTGGAAAGACCTTCCCAACCCGGCAGTATATGCTATTGAAACCGACCTGAATTTTCCCGTGGATGAAACATTATTGCCAGTTGCTAAAAGAAGTTTGGTGAAGTTTATTTCTACTGCAGCATGATAAGTAAATAAGGTATATAAAGTATGCAAAGTCACTTTGACCACACAGCTACTTTATATACCTTATTTACTTAGCTTTTATTTTCTTAATCAACAATTTCCAATCCCCAATCTTTTCCTTTCTTTACCGCCGGAACACCTTCGGTGATCCACTTAGCAGGCTTCTCTCCTTTTAATAACCAGTCGAAGAATTGTTGCTCTCTTATTTGAATATCTTTTTTATTCTTTCTTTCTACCAGGTTGTGTGCTTCGCCATTATAGTTCAGCATCCATACTTTTTTATTCATTCTGCGCATAGCAGTAAATAATTCAATTCCTTGGTACCAGGGAACAGCACCATCTGCATCATTGTGCATGATTACCATTGGTGTTTTAATTTTTGGCACATGAAAAAGGGGTGAGTTCAAAATATATAAATTTTGCTTTTCCCATAATGTGGCTCCAATTCGGCTTTGTGTCTTTTCGTACTGGAATTGGCGGTTGATACCACCTTCCCAACGGATACCACCGTATGCACTGGTCATATTGGCAACTGGCGCACCAGACCAGGCGGCTTTGAACATATCAGTCATAGTAACTAATTGTGCCACCTGAATACCACCCCAGCTTTGTCCTTGTATGCCGATGTTAGCCCCATCAATCCATTTGTTTTTTGCAATCAGATCTTTTGCCGCACTCACTACATAATCATAGGCACTTTTGGCAGGGTAGCCAATGGTATAATGAATATCCGGGGAGAAAACTACATATCCACGACTTACAAAAAAAGAAATATTCAACCGGCTACCGGTAGGTGTTGGCGGAATATAACCATGTAATGTCTCCGAATGTGTTTCATAGAAATACATGATCATCGGGTACTTTTTTGCCGGATCAAAATTCTCCGGCTTGTATAAAATACCTTCTGACATTTTTCCATTGAATGCTTTCCATTTGTATAATTCAGCTGTTCCCCAGTTGTACTCTTTCTGCTGTGGATTGGTGGAGTACAGTTTTGTTTCACCGGACAAATCACTGCTTACAAATAACTCTGGAGAAACTTCATAACTCTCTTTGGTATAAATAAACTTTTCAGCATCCTTAGCTTTAACAGGATTACCCACCGATGCTTTAACTTTTGATAACTGAACAGGAAGCATTTTAGTTAATAATTTGTAGCTGGCAAACCCATCTTCTTTACCTGTTTCACTAAATGTTTGTAATAATAAGGTCTGACCTGGTTTCACAAAACGTTCCTCCCTGTCAGTTGAGATATAGCGATACCGGGTTTTAGTTTTGCGTCCCTGCCCGCCAGTAATTAACAATGGAGCCATTTTCCCTCTTGGGTCCACCTGCCAAACATCGTATCGATCATACACAAATAAGGCATCATCATTTTCCTGCCATCTCATTATTCCGTGAGGAGAAGGATCGCTTGGCGAATCATGATCTTCATCATACAAAGGCAATTTTATTTTAGCCGTAATATTTCTTGCAGAATCTCCATCCCAGGCAAAATAATGTCTCGCTTTACTGTCATACCACATGATATATTTTCCAGCAGGAGAAATCATCTGCGGAGCAATAAAACCAGTCATATCTTTTTTTACCAATTTGGTAGTTCCCTCATTTATATTAATGGCATAGATATCTTTTTTGGTATTACCGGTCCATTGACTTTCTATTCTTTTTCCAAAATCCGTTACCCCTACAAATTGATCACCATCACCTTCGTTGGTTTGATATACCGTTGGCAATTGTTCTGTTGCCAACTGCTTCAGCGTTTTATTATCAAATTGGTAAACGGCCAGGTAGTTTGTTTGCAGATCTCTTTGCAAGCGGCTTAACTGTGTAGTTTGTAAATAATCGTCATTGTAATGCCATACGTCCACTTTCACCAAATCAATATCTATCAAGGTAGTATCCTTTGGTGGTTGTATCGGTGCTGTTCCAAAGAACAACCGCTTACCCGATTTGCTGAAACTGATATTACCAAACTCACTTATCGTCATTCCTAATTGCATACCTACCGAATTTTTATCGGCCAGCATAGTTGCACTATCCATTCCTGTAGTGTAATACCAGAGCTTATAGAATTTCTGTAATTCTTTTGGTTTCGCATCTCTTTCTGCCAAATAAGCAACTTGAGAACCATCTTCAGAAAAAGAGAAGTTCTTAAAATCATTGCCGCCTTTACTCAATAGAATTGTTTTACCTTCTTTTAAATCATAAAGAGATACAGATTGTTTGCTTAAAGAATCTTTAGGATTTTTTGCTTGCTCAATAATTAGCTTCTGTCCTTTTTTACTAAAACTATATTCCAACACATTGCTAAAAATTTTCTCTTTCCCATCTATTAGATTCCTCACCACCAAATCTGTTCCTGCATCAACGGGACCGGCTGGTGTTTCGTCGCCTTCTGCATCAATGTTTGAGTCGGGAGTCGGGAGTCGGGAGTCGGGAGTCAATACACCTTCATCATCACTATCATCCCGGTTCTTCTTTTTCTTTTCTGGTATTGTAGCAATCACTTGCTTTAGAGAATCAATTACTTTACCGAGACTATCAGCAATTCGTTTATCAGTATTGTCTGGCTTTTTGGGTGCTTCTTTCTTCTCAGTTGTTTTTTCCAAATGATAGGCTACCCAACCTGCTTCTTTCTCCGGTACTTTATAATTTTTTACTCGTGGTAATTTCCAAACACTGTCTTTGCCTAACTCAACAATAGCAAAAGAATCCTTTGGCATATCATCAGGTCTTTTCTTTTTGATGCGGGCATCCCTGGTGTCTTTAAATAAAGGTTTTATACGAAAAACAGCGTAGCGGCTATCTTCAGTTATTACTGCATTGTATCCACGGGCAATTACTTTTTTATAACCTGCATCAGAGGATTGAATCACCAGTTCATTATCACCTTCCTGGGGATTGATAGAATACACTACCCATTTACCATCATTACTGATCATTCGTTCGCCGATGCTTTGCCAGCTATCGTACACGGTATGATCCAATGGTTTTTTTTGTGCAAATATTGAAGTTGCCAATAACAACATTGAAATACTAAAGAGGAGCCTCATAAAGAATAGTTTTGAAGGCTCTAAAGATAATGGGGAATCAGGAATATTATTCAGGCTTTTTACCAACGATAAGTCCGTACTGCCACAAACCTTTTTTCAGGCCTTTGAATTGGTAGCGGCAAGCTTTGATATTGTTTTTTTGCATATCTGTTGCTGGTTTTGAGAAATTGATCTTCTTCCAGAGTAAATACAAGCTGGCTAAGTAATAAAACCGGTATAAGCGGCGGGAAGAATGAGCTGCTTCTTTAGAAATATTACGATAATTAATATTTGTAAAACCTTTCTGGTTCATAAAAGATTGAAATCGTTCAGGAGTTTCTAAGTAGTTAACCAGCCAACCATCTATCCAGTTCCTGATTATAGAATGATCGTTATTTTCAAAAGCCGTTACAAATCCATCTGCAACCACTAACCTGCCCCCCGGTTTTAACAGCCGAAATGCTTCTTTTATAAATTGCTCTTTGCTGTCTGCATAGCAAATACTTTCACAACCCCATACTACATCAAAACTTGCATCAGGAAAATCCGTCATGCAATAATTCATCACTTTAAAGTTGACAAGATGATGTACGCCTCTTTTTTCTGCGTTAGTGTGGGCCTGTTGTACTTGTCGTTCGCTAAGTGTGATGCCTGTTACTTTGCATCCAATTGTTGAAGCCATAAAAATGCTGCTGCCCCCTACTCCGCAGCCGGCATCTAATACATGGTCGGTTGATTTTATTACTGCTGCTTCTATCATTACTTCATTCATACGAAGTAGTGATTCAGGAAATGATCTTACTTTTTTATCCCAATAGCCGTAATGAATGGCTAAACTATTATTCAGATCCCAGGAGTCTTTGTAAGCATTTTCCGTATCCTTATAATATTGAATGATGTCCTGGTGATAATCAGTCGGCTGCATGTTGTGTTAATTTACGTTCTTCTCTTACCAGTAAAATAACATGAATGATCAATGCAATAGCAATAATTGCAAAACCAATATAAAACCATTTGCTGAGTAACTCGTTTTCGTTGTACACAGCAAAAGCTAGTAATATTCCATAAACAGGTTCGAGGTTGAATGTTAGGTTTACAGTAAAAGCAGACAAACGTTTCAACGCATAACCAGATAGCTGGAATGCAATGACGGAGCAAAACCAGGAAAGTACCAGCAACCAACCCAGATTTTCGAGACTGGGCAAGAAGTTTTCGGTGGGAAATTTTTGTAAATAGAAGGGAAGCAATATTGATAATGTAAGAAAGCCACCCGTTTGCTGCCAGGTTAGCATTGTTTCTACATTCATCCTTTTTAGAAACTCCCGGTTGTAAATTGGAAACAGCGAAGCTAATATTGCGGATATGATGCCGATGATGATGCCTGTTTTATATTGCTCATCAAAATGAAAGATGACGTAAATACCGACAATTGTAATTACGCCTAAGCACAATTCCATCCAATTGATTCGCTTTTTCAATATCAATGGCTCAAATAAGGCTGTAAAAAAACCTATAGATGAAAAACAAACTAATGCTACCGATACATTTGCATATTTAATAGAACCATAGAAAGTAACCCAGTGCATAGCGGCAATAAAACCAACCCCGGCTATTTTTAATATGTCAATAACTGGGATCTTTTTGGTTTTCTTCATCAAACCAAATAGAATCCACATGGTAGCCGCAGTTAATAAAAGCCTGTACCATACAATCATGCCTTCATTCAAAGTGATAAGACGGCCTAATATGCCAGTAAAGCCAGCTAAGAATACTGCAATATGAAGTTGAATAAAGGCTTTTTTCATTGAGACTCTAAACTAAGAAAAAGACCTCACCCAACAATTAGTCCCAGTATAAAAGACTTATTTACTTACCAATGAATACAATAACAGTTTAACCAAAACAAATTCAATGAGATTTATTAAATATAAAATATAGACCAAATGGAAAAATGGTTTTTAAGTCCTACAAAAAAACATTGATATATTTTACTATAGTTTGGACTATCGGGATTTTAATGATTTTACTAGCTTCTGATTTTTTTAAGAGCTGGAGTTTGCTTCTGACAATGGTTGTAGTAATTAGCACTTCAGCTATTATTGGTATCTATGTTCGTTATTTTAGCAACAAAGCACAGTAAATAAAAAGACAAGTAAGAAAGCTTGCAAAATGCCGAGTAGAATTACCGAACGATGAAGAGTGCGACCTGCCTGCCGGCAGGCAGGCGCAACGAAAGATGCCAGTAGTAATAGACTCGGCAAATAAAACTTACTCGGCTACCACCTCATTTTGATGAAGAGCTTTAACCGAACCGGTTACGACTTTAGTTTTTTTTACCCTTTTTCTATAATTGGTAAACAGGCTGTGCCAACGGAGTTTGAGTACCCCGAGAATTCCTTCTTTTACAATGCCTTTGTTCATTTTAGAAACACCATAAGCCCTGTCCTGGAAAATGATAGGCACTTCTTTTATTTTAAACCCCAGCTTCCAGGTAGCAAATTTCATTTCGATCTGGAAAGCATAGCCGACGAATCGTATTTCATCGAGATTGATAGTTTCCAAAACTTCTTTTTTATAGCAAACAAATCCTGCAGTCGGGTCTTTCACCGGCATCCAGGTTATCATTCTTGTATATAAAGAAGCTCCTTTGGATAATGCGATCCTGTTTTTGGGCCAGTTAACAACGCCACCACCTTTTACGTACCGTGAACCTATCGCCAAGTCAGCACCTTCATTTTTGCAGGCATTGTATAATCGTGGCAGGTCTTTGGGATTATGTGAAAAATCTGCATCGATCTCAAATATGTATTGATAATCTTTTTCAATGGCCCACTTAAAGCCATGAATGTAAGCAGTGCCTAAACCAAGTTTACCGGTTCGTTCTTCAATAAATAATTGACCAGAAAATTTAGATTGTAACTCTTTTACGATTGCGGCAGTACCGTCAGGCGAGCCATCATCAATCACCAAAATATGAAAGCCTTCTCCAAGGTTGAAGATGGCATGAAGAATACTACTGATATTCTCCTTTTCATTAAAAGTTGGTATAATAACTAATTTCTCCACTAATACTCCAAATGGTTCGTAACGAATTTACAATAATAGGAAGTAGCAAACCTGTTAATTTTTTTCACAGGTTATTAGCATTGGTTAGCTCTT
The DNA here is from genome assembly GCA_964641575.1 of uncultured Chitinophaga sp. Lineage (GTDB taxonomy): Bacteria > Bacteroidota > Bacteroidia > Chitinophagales > Chitinophagaceae > JJ008. Next base: position 9,133 of record CAZXMP010000035.1, read on the forward strand.
TTTAAGGATGGTTCTGGTGTATATCTCAGTCAATTTTTGCTTGGTATGTTGGGGAAAATCACCTTTCATCATCCAATCGTAGTACTGAGGTTCAGATTTTAGGATATCTGCAACAGGGCGACCTTTAAATTTGCCAAAATTGAAAACCTCTATCCCATTCTCCATAATAAAACGGCGGGCAAAATCTACGATCTGGTCTTCACCGATTACTTTAAGAATAGAATCAATATTATTGCCCAACTCCGGGTAGCGTTCAATTTGCGACTCCAGTATTTCATGCGTAGCTGAGGCATCTATTTCCGCACTGTGTGCACCGTCCAAAACTTTACCACAGTAAAACTTGTAGGCAGCTCCCAATGTTCGTGGCTCCATTTTATGAAAAATATTTTGTACATCCAGCAACTTGCGATTCTTCATATCAAAATCAACTTGCGAACGCAAAAACTCTTCCATCAATAAAGGAATATCAAATCGGTTAGAATTATAACCAGCAAAATCGCAACCATCCAGCATTTGCTTTATTTCCTGCGCCACCTGCTTAAAAGTAGGAGCATCTTTTACCATCTCATCGGTAATTCCATGTATATCGCTGGACGCCTTTGGAATAGGCAATCCGGGATTAATGAGTTTCCGTTTAACGCTTTTTGTTCCGTCCGTCAGGATTTTCACAATAGCGATCTCTACAACTCTGTCGGTTCCTAAATTAACGCCGGTAGTTTCCAGGTCAATAAAAGCGAGGGGTTTTTTAAGTTGTAACATCAGGGGTTAGTTTCTCTAATTTTATAATATGGCCGGTAAAGTTAACAGTTTACAATAGGTAACAAAATCAAATTTGGGCCCTAAATATTTGTGCGCCAAAGATAACGGAGGATGAAGCTTTGCATTAAGTTACTTATTTGTTTACAATCGTTCGGTTCAATGAGCATCGTCCCTTGCGTCGCTCCATTCATCGTCCCATTCTTTGGGCATCATCGTGCCACTGCAAAATCCTGCAATTCTCAAAAAACTCCTAAGTAGTTACATTTATAACACAAAAACAACAGCCTTTTCCCTATTCAAAATGCCGCAAGAAAGCTATCTTTACAGCCTATAATAAAAAACGTTTTTATTCGTTTAACAGTCAAATATCCCCGGAAAATGAAAAATAAGTTTCTACTAGCCGTACTTCTTTTCGCAGTTATTGCCACTATAACATCTTGTTACTCATCCCGTAAATCGGGCTGTCCAACTAATGTAAATTCAACCGGTAAATTCAGAGGCTAAGGTTTTCAGTACATTTATTTTAAAAAATAATAGTTATTCAGCGCAGACTGAGCATAACAACCATTCGTTTAGTGTATGGGGAATTATTATTTACATAAATTGGAACAAGAATAAATAATCCCTACTTTTGACTTCAATCATGACAAAATACACACATAATCATCATCATTTCTTGCTCCCTACGAGTAGGCCATGAGGATATTATGCTTAAATCATAATAAAGGGCTTACTAAACAGTAAGCCCTTTTTATTTGTAATACATCGAACAAACTAATTATGAAGGAAATATTAAGAATAGCAGTACAGAAATCTGGTCGTCTTTACGATGGCTCCATGAAACTGCTTAAAGAATGTGGTATTGAGATCAGCAATGGCAACAATCAGCTCCGTGTAACAGCCGCCAACTTCCCGGTAGAGGTTTTCTTTTTGAGGGATGATGATATTCCTGAATATGTACAGGATGCCGTGGCAGATATTGGTTTTGTAGGTGAAAATGTAGTAACCGAATCGAATAAACAAACAGATACTATTGAAAAATTAGGTTTTGGAAAATGTCGTTTATCAATTGCTGTACCCAAAAATGGGAACATGCAATCAGTGAATGATCTGGAAGGAAAAAAAATTGCTACCAGTTACCCATTCATTCTTTCCAATTTTCTTAAAGAAAGAAATATCACCGCTTCCATTCATGAAATAAGCGGCTCTGTAGAAATTGCTCCGAAGATCGGGTTAGCGGATGCTATTTGTGATTTGGTTAGTTCGGGTAGTACCCTTTTTACTAATGAGCTGAAAGAAATGGAAGTTATACTTTCCTCTGAAGCAATATTGATCAGCAACAAAGAATTAAGTGCAAATAAAAAGATCATACTGGAAAGTCTTTTATTCCGCATCCGCTCAGTAAAAAAAGCCAGGAACAATAAATATGTGCTGCTAAATGCTCCTAATGACAAACTCGATACCATTTGCAGTTTACTACCCGGTATGAAAAGTCCAACCATTCTGCCCCTAGCAGAATCCGGTTGGAGTTCAGTTCATTCTGTGATCAACGAAAGTGATTTTTGGAATGTGATAGAGAAATTAAAAGCTGCTGGTGCACAAGGAATATTAATTATACCAATTGAAAAGATGATCGTATGATGAAAGTTTTTACATATCCAGACAAGAAAAAGTGGAACAAAATTATTCAGCGGCCTGTTGCTGATAATTCTGAATTAGGAAAAGCTGTAACTAAGATTTTAGAAAAAGTAAGAAAGAAAGGCGACAATGCGGTATTACAATACACCCAAAATTTTGATGGCGTAAAATTAAAATCGCTTTTGGTCACATCGAATGAAATTACAAATGCAGAAAAATTAATTAGCGATGAATTAAAAACTGCTATTCAGCAAGCAAAAAAAAACATTGAAACATTTCATGTTGCCCAACAAGAAGATGTAAAGAAAATAGAAACGATGCCTGGTGTTGTTTGCTGGCGGCAATCAATAGGTATTGAAAAAGTAGGGTTATATATTCCCGGTGGCTCTGCCCCACTCTTCTCCACAGTATTGATGCTGGCGGTGCCTGCACAAATTGCTGGCTGTAAAGAAATTATTCTCTGCAGCCCTCCTTCAAAAGATGGAACTATTAACCCTGCCATTTTATTTGCTGCGAATATTTGCGGAATTACAAAAATTTATAAAGTTGGTGGTGTGCAGGCTATCGCTGCAATGGCGTATGGCACGGAAACAATTCCTAAAGTATTTAAAATATTTGGGCCCGGCAACCAATATGTAACGCAGGCCAAACAAATTGTGCAGCAACAAGCTGTAGCTATAGATATGCCCGCAGGCCCCTCGGAAGTATTGGTAATTGCTGACGAAACTGCTATACCTGAATATGTAGCTGCTGATCTTTTATCGCAAGCCGAGCATGGACCAGATTCACAGGTAATTTTAATAACCACCAGTGCTGCATTCGCAACAGCTACTACAGCAGCGATTGAAAAACAATTGCAAGATTTACCAAGAAAAGATTTTGCAAAAAAAGCGTTGAAAAATAGCAAGCTGGTAATCGTTGCAACTATAGCAGAAGCAATTGAGTTATCAAATCTATATGCACCGGAACACCTGATACTTTCCTGTGCCAATGCAATAGAAGTTTCAAAACAAGTGATTGCGGCGGGCTCTGTATTCGTTGGCAACTATTCGCCTGAGAGTGTGGGAGATTATGCCAGCGGCACCAACCATACTTTACCCACCAACGGATATGCAGCAATGTACAGCGGCGTTTCGCTTGAGAGTTTTACCAAAAAAATCACCTATCAACAACTAACAAAAGAAGGTTTAACAACAATCAGTAATACAGTAATGGAAATGGCAGCAGGAGAAGGGTTAACAGCCCATAAGAATGCAGTGGCTATTCGTTTAAAATAAAAACATGGAATTCAACGTAGATAATTTAGTAAGAGAGAATATTAAAAAGATGACCGCCTATTCATCTGCACGGCATGAATACAGCGGAACGGCAAGCATTTTTTTAGATGCAAATGAAAATTCATTTGGCTCCCCGCTGGCTGAAAATTATAATCGCTACCCCGACCCTTTACAATTAAAGCTAAAAGAAAAATTAAGTAATATCAAAGGTGTTCCTTTTCAAAATATTTTTTTAGGCAATGGCAGTGATGAAGCAATTGATCTACTGTTTAGAATATTTTGTGAGCCGGGCAAGGACAATGTTATTATCTTCCCTCCTACTTATGGCATGTATGAAGTATGTGCTGAAATGAATAATGTGGCCGTAAAAAAGGTATCGCTTACAGAAAATTTTCAGTTAGATCTGAGTGCCATAGAAAAAGCAATTGATGCAACTACAAAATTAATTTTTGTTTGCTCCCCAAATAATCCCACTGGCAACAGTATTAACAGAAATGATATTGAAGTAATACTGAATAATTTTGATGGGCTTGTAGTGATTGATGAAGCTTACATTAATTATGCGAAGCAAAAAACATTCATACCAGAACTTACAGAGTATCCAAATCTTGTTATACTGCAAACATTGTCCAAAGCCTGGGGGTTAGCAGGACTTAGACTAGGCATGGCTTTCGCCGGACAACCGATTATTGATTACCTGAACAAAGTAAAATATCCCTATAACATTAATACGGCTACGCAGAATTTAGCTATTGAGGCATTGAGCAATATTTCCAGCATTAACAACTGGACAAAAACTGCCGTAGAGCAAAAAGATTGGCTGAAAGAAGAATTATTGGAGCTGGAATTTGTTCAAACCGTTTATCCCTCTGATGCTAATTTTATTCTGGTGAAGATGACAGAGGCTAAAAAAGTTTATAATTATTTATCGGCTAAAGGTATAATCGTAAGAGATCGTTCCAATATTATTTTATGTGATGACTGTCTTCGCATAACTATTGGAACACCGGATGAGAACAAGCAATTAGTTGAAGCACTAAAACTTTACGGCGAATGAAAAAAATATTATTCATTGACAGGGACGGCACCTTAATAAAAGAAGCCCCTCCTACTTACCAATTGGATTCATTTGATAAGCTGGAGTTTTACCCGGATATGTTTAGCTGGATGAAAAGAATTGCTACTGAATTGGATTTTGAATTAGTGATGGTAACCAACCAGGATGGTATGGGAACGGCTTCTTTCCCGGAAAATACATTCTGGCCTGTTCAAAATTTTGTGATGAAAAGCCTGGTAAACGAGGGAATAAACTTTGCGCAAGTATTTATTGATAAAACATTTCCAAATGAAAATGCACCAACCCGAAAACCAGCTACGGGAATGTTAACCCAATACATTAATAATACTGCCTATGACCTGACTGGTTCTTTTGTTATTGGCGATAGAATAACGGATGTGCAATTAGCGAAAAACCTCGGGTGTAAAGCAATTTGGCTAAACAATGATGCGAATCTTGGAGTGGCTGAAATCAATGAAGATTTGTTAGCTCTACAATCAACTATAGCACTGGAAACAATTGCATGGAAAGATATTTATGAATACCTGAAATTGGGTGAACGGGTAGTACAACATGAAAGAAATACGAATGAAACCAAAATTGCTATTCGTATAAATCTTGGTGGAAAAGGCACATCACAAATTGACACCGGGTTGAATTTTTTCAATCATATGCTGGAGCAACTAAGTCGCCACAGCGGAATTGATCTATTTATAAAAGTAAATGGTGATTTAGAAATAGACGAACATCACACTATAGAAGATACTGCTATTGCACTAGGCGAAGCTTTCTCCCTGGCACTAGGAAACAAAATAGGTATTGAAAGGTATGGCTTTACACTACCTATGGATGATTGCTTAGCACAAGTAGCCATTGATTTTGGCGGCAGAAGCTGGCTGGTGTGGGAAACTAATTTTAAAAGAGAAAAAATTGGTGATATGCCTACTGAAATGTTTTATCATTTCTTTAAATCATTTTCGGATGCCGCCAAATGTAATCTGAATATAGAAGCGGAAGGTGATAATGAACACCATAAAATAGAATCGATTTTTAAAGCTTTGGCTAAAGCTATTAAAGGTGCGATTAAAAGAGATGTAAATAATTTACAATTACCGAGTACTAAAGGAGTACTCTAACTGGTCTGGCCACTTTTAAAGACATTTTCTATTAAGAGATCTTAGTAGTAGCATGACCAATCCAAACAATAAATGAATACCGTAATAATAAAATACAACTCAGGCAACATACAATCTGTTCAATTTGCCTTGGAGAGAATTGGAGTGAATACCATTGTAACAGACAATGCGGAGCTAATACAGTCAGCTGATAAAGTAATCTTTCCTGGTGTCGGCGAAGCAAGTTCTGCAATGAATTTTCTGAAAGAAAGAAAATTAAATGAACTAATAATATCACTAAAACAACCAGTTCTCGGCATTTGCCTCGGTATGCAATTGCTTTGCAAACATTCAGAAGAAAACAATACGGACTGCCTTGGTATTTTTGAAAATATAGCAGTAAGAAAATTTGCTGCTACTGACGCAAATTTAAAAATTCCGCAAATCGGCTGGAACAATATCAGCAATTTGCAATCTCCGTTATTCAATTATATTCCTGCTGATAGCTATTGTTATTATGTTCATGGTTATTATGCAGAGAAGTCTAAGCATACCATTGCCACTACTGAATATGGGATCACCTATAGTGCCGCCATTAAAAAGAATAATTTTTATGGAGTGCAGTTTCATCCAGAGAAGAGTGCAGTCATTGGAGAACAATTATTAAAAAACTTTTTAGATACATAAGATGACAATAATTCCTGCAATAGATATTATAGATGGTAAATGTGTACGATTAACCAAAGGCGATTACAGTCAAAAAACAATTTACAATGAAGACCCTTTAGAAGTAGCTCTTCAATTTGAAGCGGCTGGGTTAAAGCGGCTACATTTGGTTGATCTGGACGGAGCAAAAGCCGGTGATGTAAAGAACTGGAAAGTACTGGAGAAAATAGCCAGTAAAACTAAGTTAGAAATTGATTTTAGCGGTGGCATCAGTAGTCAAAAAAACCTTGTGATCACTTTTGAATCCGGAGCTGCTTATGCAGCTATTGGAAGTATTGCAGTAAAAGATGAATTTACTTTCACCGGATGGCTTTTAGCATTTGGACCAGAAAGATTCATCATCGGCGCTGATGTAAAAGATGAAAAAATCGTTATCAAAGGATGGACAGAAACAACATCATTAACTGTTTTTGAATTGATTGAGCAATACAAAACAAAAGGTGTAAAACAGTTCTTTTGTACGGATGTAAATAAAGATGGATTGCTGCAAGGCCCTTCCCTCTCACTCTATAAAAAAATCATGAATAAGCATCCGTCCATTGACCTGATAGCCAGCGGCGGTGTTTCAGCAACTAAAGAACTAGAAGCATTGAGGGAAGCAGGCTGCCATGGAACCATTATTGGAAAAGCAATCTACGAAAACAAGATTCTTTTATCTGACCTGACGAAATTTATATAATGCTTACAAAACGAATCATACCATGTCTTGATATTAAAGATGGCAGAACTGTAAAGGGCACCAACTTTATTGAGCTACGTGATGCAGGCGACCCGGTTGAATTAGCTGTGCGATACTGTGAAGAAGGAGCTGACGAATTAGTATTTCTTGATATTACTGCAACTACTGAAAAAAGAAAGACACTGGCAAAGCTGGTAAGAGAAATTGCTACGCATATAAATATTCCTTTTACTGTGGGTGGTGGCATCAATACTGTTGAGGATGTAAGTGTATTATTAGAAAACGGTGCAGATAAAATTTCTATCAATACATCGGCTGTAAAAAACCCTGAATTGATAAATGAGCTGGCCAAAAATTTCGGTAGCCAGTGTGTAGTAGTCGCCATTGATGCAAAACATATTGATAACAACTGGATAGTAGTAACACATGGCGGTCGCAATGCCACAACACTTCTTACAACCGATTGGGCAAAAGAAGCTAGTGATAGAGGTGCCGGTGAATTATTATTAACTTCTATGGAAAATGATGGAACCAAGGCAGGATTTGCTATTGAGATTACAAAGGAAGTAACCAACAGTGTTACTGTTCCGGTAATTGCTTCCGGGGGTGCAGGGAGTATGGAACATTTTGCAGATGTATTTCAACAAGCTAATGCAGATGCAGCACTGGCAGCTAGTATTTTTCATTTTAAAGAGATAGCTATTCCTGATTTAAAACGATATTTAAACAATAAACATATTCCTGTTCGTCTATGATATTTATAGTATTCATATCACTTGCTATGGTATATTTTTTTATACAATATTTTGAGAACCGGCGCAGGCAACGAAATGAAGAAAAAAGGGAAAGGCGACAGGAAGCATTCAACAACCTACTCAATACATTTAAAGAAAATCCAGAAGTAGATAAAAGTAACTAATATGAAACCAGATTTCGCCAAATATCATGATTGTCTTGTTCCTGTAATCATCCAGGACATCCATACAAATAAAGTATTAATGCTGGGATTTATGAATGAAGAAGCACTGGAAAAAACAAAAGAAGAAAGCAGGGTTACTTTCTATAGCCGGAGCAAACAACGCTTATGGACAAAAGGTGAAACTTCAGGCAATTATTTAAACGTAAAAGAAATAATAGCAGACTGCGATAACGATACCTTATTAATAAAAGTTGACCCTGATGGACCTGTATGCCATACAGGAGCAGACACATGTTTTAATGAAAATAATTCTTCTTTTAGTTTTGGAAAACTGGAACAAATTATAGCCGATAGAAAAAATAATGCTTCAGAAACTTCTTACACTTCTTCTTTATTTTCAAAAGGCATCAATAAAATTGCGCAGAAAGTAGGTGAAGAAGCTGTGGAGCTTGTTATTGAAAGTAAGGATGATGATAAAGAAAAATTTTTAGGCGAAGCTGCCGACTTGCTATTCCATTATCTCATTTTGCTTAAAGCAAAAGGTTACGGACTATTGGACGTAGAGCAGGTATTGGCTGACAGGCACAAAAATAAATAATTTTTACAACGATGGTATTGCAACAAATAGTGTACAGCCTTTTCCAGGTTCTGTTTGCACATCTGTTTCACCATTGTAGAAATTTACCCTTTCGTAAATATTTGACAGCCCAATACCACGATGTGTTTGTTTCGGACAGAATCCAATTCCATCGTCTTTAATAATAAGGTGAGTATCTCCATCCCTATTCTGCAACACAATATCTACCCTCTTCGCTTTGCTATGTTTAAGAATATTCTTTAGTTGTTCTTGCACAATTCGTAAAAGGGTAACTTTCTTTCCCTGAGAAAGCATTTCGTTTTCATAATCGAAAACAAACTTTATTTTTATTTCTGTAGCAAGATGAATATCATCTATTAAAGTTTGAATACTTTCTATCAGACTTTTCCCGGTAAGTTGAGGCAATACCAGTTCCTTCGATAATTTTCGAATTTCTTCTATTGCCAGTAGAATATAATCAACCGTCTTTTTCTTTGTTGCCTTTTCTTCTTTACCAATAGGCTTCATCATGTCTACAAAGAGTTTCGCTGTAGATAATATCTGGTTAACATTGTCGTGAAGTTCGTGACCAATTCTTGTACGTTCCTTTTCCTGTGCTCGTATGATAGTTTCAGAAATCTCTTTTTGGCGTTCTAACTTTTCCGTCATCAGCTCTCCTTCCAGTTGCTTAAGATTAGTAACATCATGCAATGAGCCAATCATTTTAACAGGCAACCCGTTTTCATATACAATATAACCTTTATCCCGCATATGCTTGTAAGTGCCATCAGCGCATTTGAAAAGATATTCCTCTTCCCATGATTGTTCCTTATTGTCCGTACTTTCTTTTACTTTATCGCTAACTCTGTTCCTGTCATCCGGGTGTATTCTACGTAACCACCAAGAAAGACCTTTCGGTGCATCCATGTTGTACCCAATCATATCCATTAATGCATCGTTACGAAATATTTGCCCGGTTTGCATATCCCATTCCCAAATCGCATCTGAAGTAGCTCTGGTCAACAATAAAAGCCGGTCATTTGACTGTCGTAGTCTTTTTTCTATTTCGTATTTATCGGTAAGATTAATGGCATAACCACCTAATAATCGCTTACCTGATGCACTATCAATTTCAAAAAGGCTGATATGGAAAACAAGGTTAGTGCCATCCGCCAGTTCAGCTCTTTCAATATGTTCTGCAGGTTTGCCGGTTCGCAATACTTCAACATGCTTGGCATACATGTTAGCAGCAATAGAACCGGGTACTAGTTCTGTTATCTTCTTATTCAATGCATCAGCTTCAACCAATTGAAAATATTGCAGGAAGGTATGGCTCGCAAAAACCAAATTCTCATCTTCATCAACTACCCACGCCAGGTTAGGCGTTTGCTTCATAAATGCTTTGAATAATGCATCTCTTTCTTTTAACTGACTTGAAAGAAATCTTTCCTTCGTTATATCAATAATATTGGTGACTACAGAAAAAACCGTATGAGTAACTTCATCAAATAATGGTTGGGAGCTAAAGTGTAACCACCTGGTCTCCCCATTACGAAGGCGAACAATCAACACTTCAGCTTGTGGCTGCCCTGTTTTTAATGCCTGCATAAAAGGTGTATCAGCAAACAAAACTGCATTATTGCTTTCATTAGTAATTTGCCATGCTAAATTCCAGAGACCTTCGATATCAGTAAGTTGGTACAGTCTTTCTAGTGTAGTACTAAATATTTCAGCAGCCCGCTGGTTAACTGCTATCAATTCTCCGTTTATATCCTGGAAAAGAATTCCCGCACTCAATCCTTCAACAATTAGTTGATAATTTTTTTCGCCTAATTTATTATACTGGCTTAACCTTTTATCATCAAGAATTTTATGGCCAACACATAAAAACATATTACGACCTTCCTCATCAATGGTTGAACTAATTTGCCATTTTGTAGGATGATAATAACCGTTTTTTATATAAAGCTCCATTGAACTGGTAGTACAATTAGCCGCCTCTTTAATTGCAGATTTAAAATCCTTAACATTGACCGGGTGGAGGAAATCAAAAAAGTTTACACCTTTCGTTTTCAGGTTTTGGAGGTGAAGAGTTTTCACCATGTTTGCATTGGCACTTATTATTTTGCCATCTTCATTAATAAGAGATAGAAGAAGCTCCCGACCCTGTTCACTTTCACTAATAATCTTCTTTAATGCAGACCACTTCGCTTTCATTTTCACTAAATTATTTTTACTGGTTCTTTTGAATTTATTTTACAACTGCATTTTCACGAATAAGTGCAGGAACTTTTCCAAAATCATTAGATTTATCAATAAAGTGTTTAGCACCTAACTCAAAACATTGCTGCCGGTAATATTCATCGAAATGGTTGGTAATCATGATAACCTCACATTTGTAATTATTTTCCCTGATATACTTTAAAATATCAATTCCGTTTTTGCCGGGCAGATTAATATCCAGGAGAACAACATCTGGCTTCTCTAAATCAAGCTGAATTTTTGCTTCTTCAAAATCAGTAGCTACAACAGTGTGGCTTACATTGGTCTCTTCTTCTAATAAGCCGATCATACGATCAACAAAATTCAGATTGTCATCAACAATTAATATTACCTGACCTTTATTCATGAGGTTATCATACTGCTACAAAGAAAGCACCAATAGAACGTAATAACTGTACACGAATATGTATTATTAATGTAGTTATGCTACTACATTTTGCAAAAAACAGCTTGACTTAAATCAAGCTGTTTTCAATAGCATACCGGGTTAATTCTGCATTGTTGCGCATATTCATCTTTTCCATAATACGGGAGCGGTAAGTACTAACAGTTGTGGCGCGAAGTGAAAGTTGAGTTGCTATATCTGAAATTGATTTTCCTGAAGCTATTTATTTGAAAACATCAAACTCTCTATCTGATAACGATTCATGCAGAGGCAAATCAGTAGTAACACCGAAAGAGTTGGCTAATTTATCGGCAATTCCGGGAGTAATAAATTTCTTTCCGTTTATAACTGTTTCTATAGCCCGAACAAGGTCATCATGAATTGTTTCTTTACCCAGATAACCAGAAGCTCCGGCTTTCAATACCCGTATAGCATACTGTTCTTCGGGGTACATACTCATGATAAGTACGGGCAATTTGGGGAGCAATTGCTTGAGTTGCTGTAGGGCATCCAGGCCACTTCTTCCCGGCATGTTCATGTCACATATAACCACATCCCAGGTTTCTTTTATTGCCTGAGCAATCAATGATTCCGCATCCCCAGCTTCTCCTATAGTAATAAAAGGATACTGCTCAGTAAGAATTTGTTTAAGGCCCCTTCGGACTATAGCATGATCATCAGCAATAAGTATCCGTATCATAAAGATTCTTTATTTAGGGCTAAATGGAATTTTTACGCTAATTGTTGTTCCCTTTCCCAGTTCACTTATCGTTTCAAAAGCACCTCCCATCATAAGTGCTCTTTCATTCATACCCAGTATACCCAATTTTTTAGTGCCACTTGTTGCAAATTTATCAAATCCTTTACCATTGTCAGTTATATCTAAAGTTATACCATCAGCATCTTGTCTTAAATTAACTTTCACCTCCTTTGCACCAGAATGTCTTGCAACATTAGTTAAAGATTCCTGGAAAATTCTGAATAAACCTGTTTTAATATTTTCTGGCAATTCCATATTCAACACATCATTTGAAAATATGGTTTTAATATCTGATCGTTTTTCAAACTCTTCTAACTGCCACTCCATTGCTGCTACTAATCCTAAATCATCAAGCAAGCTTGGCCGGAGGTCAGATGCTATTCTTCTTACTGTTTTTACGGTTCCATCCAACATCTCTAGCAGGTCTTTTATTTTCTGTTTTACTGGTGCTGTTGCGTCAGGTCCAATTTTTTTATTTAACCAGGAAACATCCATTTTAAGTACAGTAAGATGCTGTCCAAGCTCATCATGAATTTCACGGGCAATATGTGTTCTTTCTTCCTCTCTTATGTTATTTAAGTATCCTGTTAATTGCCTTAACTGATCCGACGTTCGTTTTATTTCTGCCTCGCTTTTTAGTTTTTCTGTAACATCTATAGCTACAACTAACCTGCCTGGGATATTATTATACAGAATGTCGTGAGAATTTATTTCAACATCGATAAATGTTCCATCTTTCTTTTTATGCTTCCAAACCCCGGTACTACGAATACCTGGTTGATATTTCTTGGATTCAGCAATAAACCGATCTATATCTTCCTCTGGCCTTAGACTAATTAAATCCAATTCCATAAACTCTTCTTTTGAGTACCCATAATGAATTATTGCAGCCTCATTAACATCAAGAACTTGGTAATTACCAGTTCCATATACCCACATTGGTAATGGGCTATTTCTGAAAAGCAGTCTATACTTTTCTTCGCTTACTTCTAGCTCTTTCTGAGCCTCTTTGAGAGCGGCCACATCAATACCAGTTCCAATTAATGAATACTTATTATCAATCTCTAAACGGGATGCTTTAAAATAATAAGGCCTTTTGTTTCCGTCTTTGAAAACAAAATCTGCTTCTGCATCTCCCTCTCCTTCATTAAATACGTTATCAATCCGCTCCTCCATATAAGCAATTTCTTCCCCTTCAAAAAAATTAATGGGGTGCATTTTCGCAATTTCGCTTGCCGAATAACCTGAAACCACTTCAAACTGCTTATTCCATCTCAGGAATCGGCGGCTTTCGTCATACCAATAAAAAATACCTGGTAAACTATCAATCAACTTATCTGACAAATCTCTTTCTATCTGTAATTTTTTCTGCGCATCTATCCTGTCTGTTAAATCTCTTATTACAGATAAAAAGCGACCATCTGGTAATTTCTGTGACCGGACTTCTGTCTGCACTTCGGTGCCGTCTTTCCGCTTCATTATTCTTTGTTTTACTGTAGAGGCCCCGCCGCTAAGTACATCATACCTTACTGGACTAGCTGACAACTCTTTTGCCGTAAGAATTTGTGATAGCGACATATTTGCTAACTCGTCTTTAGAATACCCAAGCAACTCAACAGCACCACTATTTACATCCAGAATTCTTCCCGCTGCATCATACAAGGCAATGGCATCAACAGCCTGCTCTACTAATGTGCGGTATTTTTCTTCATTTAGTTTTATTGTTTCTGCTGCTTTTTTTCGTTCTGTAATATCTCTTATGAATGCACAGAAAAATTCACTGGCTCCCTGCTTTACCGGGGTAATACTGATTTCTACCGGAAATTCATGTCCGCTTTTGTTTAGCGCCGACATTTCCAACAATTTATTCAGAATAGGTCCTTCACCAGTTTTAATATAATGTTGTATTCCTTTTTTATGATGGTTCCGGTACTTTAATGGTATGATAGTTTCCTCAAGAGTCTTGCCGAGAATTTCTGATTCCTTCCAGCCAAAAATCTTTTCCGCCTGTGGCGTCCAGAAAATAATAGCACCTTCTAAATCAATGCTTACAATGGCATCAAGTGCAGAGTTCATTATTAACCTGCGTGTTTCTTCTGCACTCCTGATCAGTTCTTCGGATTTTTTCCGTTCTGTTATATCTATAATACTTCCCCGTACCAGCGTTTTATCTTTCGATGGCAGTAATGCAAGCCAAACTTCACAAGGAATTAGTTTTCCCTCAGCATCCCTATGAATCCATTCAAATGAAGTTTTTTTCCCACTTACAGCCAGGTTGATCTTATCAATTGCCATTTCAACTGATGATATTCCCCCCGGTTGAAAGTCCGGACTTAATTCCGCGGGGCCAACTCTCATTAATTCTTCTTTCGACATTTTAAAAAGACGGGTAGCACTTTCACTTACACTACTAAATTTTTGTGTATCCATGTCAAGTACCACCAATGCTTCAGGTGCATTTTCTACCAGGGTACGGTAAAGATTCTCACTTTCCAGTATTTTTTCTTCAGCCGCTTTCCTGGCAGAAATATCTTTTGTAGATATATAAACTCCTATCACTTCACCGCTTTCGTCTTTTACCGGCAGATAATTAACTAATACCCATGGAGGAAAATTTTCCAGGTGAATGTTAAGCTCATACTCGACCTTTTCACCTAAAAATGCTCTCTTCAAACTTGTGCGGATAGGCTCATTTTTTTCATCTGGTATAATATCCAAAATATTCATACCGACTGTAACTGGCTTCCCCCATGCTTTTTCAAGATTATACTGTGCCACTTTGTTGATTAAAGTAACCCTGCAATCCTTGTCCAACACATAAAAACTTTCTGCAGCACCTGATAAAACATAGTGCATATTTTTCTCAGAATTACGTAAGGCCTCTGTTGCCAGCTTTCTTTCTGTTATATCATCAATCGTCCCTATATACCCCGTTATCATTTCATTGTTATTATAGAGAGGCACTGCATTGCCGCTAACCCAGCGTATACCTCCATTTTTGTGCATCAGGCGGTACTCTGACATTGACACAACACCTTCGCCTGATTTTTTATACCAACTGCTTTGCAGTTCGCCTACATCATCAGGATGTACTGCATTTATCCAGCCATCACCCATTGCCTCTTCAAACGCCATTCCGGTAAAGCTTAGCCATGTTTCATTTACATAAGTGGTTTTACCAGCAATATCAGTTTGAAAAATTCCTACTGGTGCATTTTCTGTAAGTGTACGGAATCGAAGTTCATTATTGATTAGTTTTTCTTCTGCTTTTTTCCTTTCTGTTATATCACGGCCAAATGCAATTATTTTACCCCCCTCTAATAAACGGGCCGTTACTTCAACATCGAGCAGAGACCCATCTTTTTTCTTTAACTGCCGGTTAATTCTTATTGGTTGGCCGGCTAAAAGTTCAGCATACTTCTCAGGATTTTCAATAATATTACCTGTTAAAAAATCCTGTAAGCGTAATGATGCAAACTCATCGTAAGTATACCCCATCATTGCAGCGGCACTATTATTAAAGTTGTATACTGTTCCATCAACGGAATAGATAATTATAGCATCAGTTGCCTGCTCAATAAGTGAGCGGTAACGTTCTTCACTTGCACGCAACTCTTTTTCAGCAAGATATATTTCTGTTACATCAACCATTGAACCAATCATTCTGGATGCTTTACCATCGTTATCCCGAATGATATGTCCCCTATCCAGAAAATGTAAATAGGTGCCGTCTGCTTTTGCGTACCTGTATTCCTCTTTCCATACAAGTTCATTACCTGCAAATGTTATTTTTAATTTTTCCTTCACCCTTAAAATATCGTCAGGATGTATGTTCTGATACCAATTATCTATAAGAACTATTTCCTTTTTTTTACTAAAACCCATCTTAGTATAGTAGCTATCATTCCACCACAGGCTATCATTGGTAAGATCCCAGTCCCATACAAAATCACTGGTTGCCTTTGCAATAATCTGAAAACGGGCATTTGCTTTTACAACCTCTTCTTCTGTTTTCTTCTTTTCGCTAATGTCCCTTATAAATACAAGCAGGCGGCCATCATTTAAAAGTCTGGCATTTACTTCTACCTGTACAGGATCTCCATACTTATTCCTGATTAACCGTTCCGTAATTACGTTCTTCCCTTGCTTTAATTCATCAAAATGAAAAGGGTGTTGTTTTAAATCTTCCTTATCAACTATATCAAAAATGCTGAGTTCCGATAGTTCTTCTTTAGAATACTGGGAAATGTTACAAGCTGCGGGGTTTGTAACAATAAACTTACCATTTGTATCAGCTACAAAAATTCCATCCGTAGCCTGATCAATGAGGTCTCTATATTTTTCTTCGCTTTGACTTAACTCCTCTCTGGCAAGAAAAAGATCAGTTACATCTGCCATTGATCCTATCAACCGAATGGCCTTACCGTTTTGGTCCCGCATAACATATGACCGGTCGTAAATATGAAGATAAGTGCCATCCGCTTTTTTAAACCGATATTCATCGCTCCATGTAGCAAGAGAAGTTCGTGTAAGAATATACTCAATGTGTTCCTGTACCCTTTGTTTATCATCCGGATGAAGATGATCATCCCAAAAAGAAGTGTTGGTAATAGTTTTATTATCGGTAAACCCGAATTTATTATAGAAATTATTATTCCACCAAACACTACCTCCCTCCCGTAAGTCTGCATCCCATACAACGTCATTTGTAGCACTTGCAATAATATTAAACCGCTCAAGTGCCTCTTTTAACTCGGCCGTCTTTTCTGCTACCTGGCTATTAAGTTTTTGATTAAATTCTGTAAGTAATTGCTCCGATAATTTCTTTTCAGTGATATTTCTATGAACAATACTATACCCAGTGACATTATTATTTTTATCCTTAAGTTGCGTATAAGAACCTTGTATATAAATTGATTGCCCGTTCTTTTTTTTATACTCCAGCTCTTCTGACAAATACCCTGACTTTTTTAAAAAATCAGTGATGCGTTCTTTCTCATTTGGTAACTTTTCAGCCTGTAAGAGTTCCTGGTAATTTTTTCCGATTGCTTCATCTTTCGAATAACCATAAACTTCTGTGGCACCATTATTCCAACTTTGAATCGTAAAATCTTTATCAACTGATATAATTGCTTCTCCTGCCTGGTCTACAATATTGGCCAGATAAGAAATTCTTTTTTCATTTTTTTCTCTTTGCTTCAGATCACTAAAAATTCGAAAGAAAAAAAGGCATAAAAAAATTAGAAATAATGCTGCTAATATTCCAAAAAGCTTTGCTGTTTCTCCGGCAACAGTTTGCCGGTGTGCGTTGGACATGTTTAATAGTTCCCTATCTTCTGTTTCAATTTGAAGAATTGTCTTCCGAATATTTTCCATCAACTCCATTCCTTTGCCGGACTGGAGTATTCTCGTAGCCGTATCCCGGCCCAACTTATCAATAATTTGAATAGAGCTATTGGCGAATAATACTTTTTCCCTTACTAATTGTAATAAATGGATAAGCTCTTGTTTACGGTTCGGATATACAGAAAAAAGCTCCCGTATTGCATTGGTGTCTTTATCTAGTTTTTGAAGTCCCAGGTTATAAGGCTCAAGAAATTCTTTATTGGTTGAAATTATATACCCCCGCTGACCGGTTTCAATATCCTGCATATCATCCATTATAGCTTCCATTGCCCGTAATGATTGCAGCGTTTTATTTACTAACTGGTTATCTGCTGCCGCTTTTTTCATGTTACGGTAGCTATACCACGCAAAAAAAGAGATAACAAAGAGAGAGATTATAAGACCGAAAAAAATGTTACGTCGTGTATAGAAATAACGCATAGTGTAATGCTTG
>CAZXMP010000036.1:0-26753 GCA_964641575.1 uncultured Chitinophaga sp.
AGACAGAGAGATAGTGCCACAGAAAATAACTACCAGACAGCAATGTCAGGAAAAGATGAAAACGTGGGGTAAGAGCCCACGGCTTATGATGGTGACATCATTGGCGGGTAAACCTTGCATGCTGAAATGCCACATATAGGTTCGTTTGAGAACGGCTCGTTCAAGAACCAGGGTAGGCAGCTTGAGTCCAATGTGTAAATGTTGGAACAGATAAATGATAGTCCACGACAGAATCCGGCTTATCGGCTTGTAGCTTTTTTAAAAACTACTAATATGCGACTAATAATCACTGTACTGATGCTAAGCTTTTTAATGCTGAATTGTAAAGACAAGTCAGCAGATAAAAAAGAAATGCCTGTTGATTTAGTCGCCACTGATAGTACGGTTTTAAAACCTGGCAAAGATTCAGCACTACTTGCAATGACAAAAGAAGTGCTTACTGCAATTAAGCAGAATGATCATTCAACTCTTTCCACTTTTATTCACCCGGTAGCAGGGGTTAGGTTTTCACCGCATGGATATATTGATACAAGTAGTGATAAAGTAGTGAGTGCAGAATGGATAAAACAACAGGGCGATGGTAAAAAGCAATCCAAATTTTTTTGGGGCACTGAAGATGGTAGCGGAGAATCAATCGACCGGACATTCGATGATTATGTAAAAGACTTTGTTTACGACGTAGATTTTATTCAGCCAGAGAAAATGAAAGTCAATGAATTTATAGGAGCTGGTAATTCACAAAACAACTTGTTACTTATATATAAGGACAGCGATTTTGTAGAAAGTCATTTTTCCGGGTTCGATAAAAAATACGAAGGCATGGATTGGCGTAGTCTTCGTCTCGTATTTAAAATGATATATAACCGGTATTATCTTATTGGTGTTGTGCATGATGAATGGACTACCTGATAGAAAGGCTTACCAGGTACCCGGCAATTTCCATTAACCATGCAATTCCCACATGCACTAACAATCCTCCCCAAATAGAACGGGTATTGTAAATTATAATTCCCAATAATAATCCGCCAAGATAGGAGCTGATACATTCCCCCAATGGTTTTCCAAAATGTATGGCGCAATAAAAACAAGCCATTGGTAGTATCGCATCTTTACCTGCCCACTTTACAAATGCAAGTACCAAAAAACCGCGAAAGAAAAGTTCGATAGAAATAAAATCGCTGCCATAAGAAAGTTCAAATAAAAGTTTATGCCACCATTGTATTCCTTCAGCCTGGCTCAGCGATTCGATTGTTTTTAATTTGGGATACATGGCCTGGAAATCGGGTTGCGATGCAGCAAGACCAATCAGGGGAACCATTATCAATAGCATGAACCAGTAAGGTTTCCAGTTTATATTCTTTAAGGTAGTTCCATAGAATGGTTGGTCTTTGTCAAATATCTTCCAGACGATCAATGAAATACTTGCTGTGATAATTAATAGCAATGGCCAATAAACAATATAGTTCCAGTAGTTATTCCAGTTTATATCATGGGAGAAGTTAATGGCTGACAGAAAGGCCATTTTAAAAGCGAAGATGGCTGGTGCCAGCAGGAGAAGAAAAAGAAATTGCCCGTCATATTTCTTTTGGTCAGCTAAATAATACAATAACCAGGGCAAACCAAATGCAGCGAGTAAGATACAATAGCGACTGAAAAGTTTAATCCAGAAATAATTTTCTTTACTGATAGTTTTATCCAGCCCCAAATAATAGTTCAGGAATATAAAAAAGCTCATAAAAACAGATGTAGTTGCCAGAACCATCTTGTCTGCTTCGTAAAAATACCTTCGTATGTAATTGATTATTTCATTCATTTAAAAGCTGAAATTAAAAATTTTTAACCGCTCGTTAAACTTTCTTTATGTGTTAAGTTCCTATGTAGCGTTAAATGAATTTTAAACCAAAAAGTATAGCCATGAAAACTTTATCACTCAACCGGATTACAATCGCTGCTATAGCGATTCTATTTTCCACCATTCTTTTTTCTTGCAAAAAAGAAAGCAGTTTTGATAATACTCAAACTGAAATTACCGAAGAAGAAGCCCTTGCTTTATCTGATGAAAGTACCCAGACCGAAGCAAGCTTTGATGATGTAGAAGATGTAAGTATGCTTACTGCTGAAGAAGAAGGCGAAGCAAGTGAAGCTACTACCGGAGCTGTTACTGGTTCTGCTAGCACCAGCACTATCAGACCGTATCTTGTCACCTTTGCAGAACTTCGCTTACGTATCGGCTCCTGCGCTACTGTAACGGTTCTACCAAACAATAACACTTATCCAAAAACTGTTACAATTGATTTTGGTGATGGTTGCCTGGGTGCCGATGGTAAATTCCGTAAAGGTGCCATTGTTATCCATCTTACTGGCCCCATCCGTCGTTCTGGTTCGGTAATGACTATTTCGCTTCGCAATTTTTACCTGAACAGAGCTCATATTGAAGGAACTAAGGTGTTAAGTAATCTAAGTGAAAATGGCAACATTAAATTTACCGTGCAGGTGGTAGGTGGTGCTGTTACATTTCCCAATGGAAGAGGATATCAATACCAAACATTAAAGTATGTAAAACAAATAGAAGGTGGCAATACCCGTCCATTAAGAGATGATGTATATAGCATTGAGGGCAGATCAAAAACAGAATTCAATGGAGGAAAGATCGTTACTTTTAATGCTGAAACACCACTAATAAAAAAGTTTGCCTGCCCATGGATCAGCGATGGAGTATTAAAAATGACGGTCAATAATTTTGTAGTGTTTGCAAACTATGCTCCAACTTCAAATGGAGAATGCGACAATAAAGTTTTGCTTACCTGGAATAATGGCAATAATCAACGACTAATAAGTTTACCTTAAACCTGTGAAGCGGGTCAATCTAAAAAATGTCCTCTTGCATTTGCAAGAGGACATTTTGATTTTATATAAGCAACTAGTCCAGATAAAGTGTAGCTAAATTCTAATTTGGCAGCTATCTATTCAATATGATGATCAACCAGCGTTAACACTTGTTGCAGCTTTATTGAACGCTGTCCCATCGGAGATTTTTCATGAATGTATTTTACTACGCCAAGTCCGGGTTTAAAATAAACTCTGTCTCTGCGATAGTCACGGGCATTTTTTTCAAAGAAAATGCAATCAGAATAACTTTCACCGGCAACAGTATATTCGCCCTGTAGTTTTACAGAACGCCCCATTGCAGCAGCATCCTGGAAATTGGCCAGGTAACGGATAGAGTCGCCGGCAAAAAGGCTGTAATCTTTTCTTACATCCTTAATTCCCTGTGTAAATAATCTGTCACCGATTTCAAATAAAGAAGAATCACTAGCATATAATAATTCTGGTATACCAGCGTACATATTACTCTGCCACCAAATAAGTCCGTCGTTTAATGATTTGAATTTTGCAGTATAGCGAAGTGTATCAAATTTTACGCTTTGAAATACGCCGTCCGCAAACATCGAATCCTCATAAATCCAATAATTTTTATTGTTAAGTGGAATGAGGCCACAATTACTTTGAGAATATTGCACCGCTACTACTGAATCTGTAGAATAGGAGCGGTTAGCCGGGTTATCCGTCTGTGGTTTACAAAGCTCTGCTACAGGAATGTTCATGGGAGGTAACTCATTTACAAAGTTATTCTCCTTTCTGCAGGCTGTAAATAATAAAGTAATGGCTGATAAAAGTGTAAAAGTTTGTTTCAAAGGTTTTGATTTAATTTTCAACGGGACGACAAAATAGAAACCGTATTTGATAATACATAGCAATTGAACGTATTTTTTCTAAGTATTTTTATGTAGAGTCAGTAATATTACGGATACCATTGAACGCCGCCTTATCTCATTTAATTTTATAACAATATTCTGCAAAAAGATGATATAGAATCAATTAACTCAATTTAAAAATGAAAAAAGCCGGAAATATTCATTCCCGGCCCGTTTATCTTAAAATGGTATCTCCTTATTTAAATACCGTATTAAAAAAGTCCTTCATATCCTTCCACGAAGCTGAATCGGCAGCGGCATCATACTTAATAGGGATTTTAAATTTCTCACCCATTGCAGTTGCATTGGGGTTGGTAAATGCATGAGAAGCACCAGCATATTCCTTGAAAGTGTATTTTGCCCCAATTGAATCCATCTGTTTTTTAAACTGATCGGCTTCTGCTTGTGGCACAAAGGGATCGGCCCCGCCATGACAAACTAATATCTGCGCTTTCAATAAATTTTTATCCGCAGGTACCACATTCAGATTTCCATGAAATGAAACAACGCCTGCCAAATCATCTCCCAACTTTGCCATATTCAATACCATTGCACCACCAAAGCAATATCCAATAGCTGCCACTTTAGTTGCATCAGCCTGGCTATACGTTTTTAGTTTAGATACTGCGGCATTAAAACGGGTCTTAGCCATTTGGGGATCCATATAAAACGGAGTGGCTAGTTTCCCTGCCGAGTCAGGATTATCGGCTTGCTTTCCATCACCATACATATCTAATGCCATGGCGATATAGCCGAGCTTTGCCAATTCTCTTGCCCGCATTTTAGCATACTCATTCATACCCCACCATTCATGCACTACTAAGACAGCTGGTCTTGCGCCTTCTACGTTTTCATCATACACTACGTAGCCATTCATGGTAATATTATCACCAGTATAAGTGATATTTTCTTCCTTTAACGTAGGCTCTTTCATTGCTGTTTTTTTATCATCATTCTTACAAGAAGTTAATGAGATAGCTGCTGCAACAGTAGCAGCAACGTAAAGACGAATTTTTTTCATTTTATTATTTTTTGAGGTTTTTACCCGGCGCTTGATTGTTTGTGCATCGTCCCTTGCCCGTCCGAATCGCAGGGCCGGGCGGACGTCGCACACTTGTACTTTCTGTTCATTGTGCAACAAATACAAGATATTAAAGTTCCCAAAAAGAGTGGAAGTAGCAAAGAAAAATACAACTGACTAAAATCTATGTAGAAATAGTGGGTAATTCTTTTATATAAGTATATTCTTCCAATGCAGCTACCATAAACCGGGCAACATTTCTCCGGTTAATAGTTAAGCCCGGTTTTGGCAAGCCATTAAAACTCACTTTTACATTTTTTTCTTTCGCCGAATTCGTTAATCCTACAGGCCTTACAATAGTCCATTCAAGCGAAGACGCTTTTAGTAACTCTTCTACTATACCATGATCAACGTATGGATATTTTATATTGCTGTTATCGATGAGCCAGCGAAACCATCCCGGAATTTCTTTCTTTGATTCATTTACACCCCAGGCTGTAGTAACTAAAATGCGTTTACAATGTAGCTTATTACATGCAGCAATAATTTTATTCATTGTGTCCGACAGAAAATCTTTTGGTGTTCGCAATCCTGCCCATGGAAAATCAGATCTCCTGGAAATATTTAATACACTGAGTACTGCCTCACAACCTTGCATTGCTTTTTCAATGGCCGTAATATCAGTTGGAGAGCCTTCAAAAATATGAAGTTGATTGTGTGCCAGATGAAGCTTACTTCTATCTCGAACCAGAACATGTACAATATGTCTCTTGTGTAAAGCCTGCTCAAGAATATGTTTTCCGGTACGTCCTGTAGCACCAAGAATTAATATACGCATAAAATCTATTGCTTTGATTTAGTATCTACCACTTCAATCTCAAAAACAAGAATGCTGTTTGGTGGAATCTTTGCAGCCCTTGTTCTTATACTATAAGCAAGGTCTGATGGAATCACAATTTTTATTTTACCACCCACTTTACAAAGCGGCACCGCCAATTGCCAGGCCTTTATTAATCGTTGCAGTGGGAAAGTGGCAGGTTTATCTTTTGTCTGGTCAAATACTGTTCCATTACTAAATAAATATCCTTTGTAATGAGCAACCACCGTATCACTTACTAAAACCTGTTTGCCTGTGCCTTCCTTCATCATGGAATAATAAACGCCTTCTATGTTTTGCTTAACGTCTGTTTTGCCAGTGGCAATTGCTTCAGTAATCAATTGCATATCAACTTGTCGTTGTTTTACACTATCTAAATGACCAAAATAATTAATAACCGGCAGGGTAGGGCTTCCCTCTTTTAAATATTTCCACGAGCCGTTGCTTCGCTGGCACCATACTTCTTCCACGGTGATAACACCTGTACTTTTTTTATATTGAGATACAAATGTTACTGGAGTTTCCAGCTTATTTCTCATAAAGGGATGTCGCCTACTACCGATCAACTTCCATTTATTTTCATCCGGTAAAAAAATATAAGCGGAGTAAATACAAATATTATCGGCACTATCAGAGGCCATAGCCACCATTAGTTTATACGTTTTATCGGTTTGCCATTCATAGTCGAAATTAAACTGACCATGGTTAAGACCTTTAACCCCTTGCCCAGTTGCTACTATTCTGCTTAACTCATGCATTTGAAAAGAAACGCCTTTCTTGTTTTTATGTGCATATAAGTAAACAGAGCCAAGATTGGTACTAATACCAGCCCTGAAACGTTTTGGATTATTGAGGTTGGTAATTTTTATCTCAGCCATAAATTGAACAGCTTTTATACTATCCGGCAGGTTATAATTAATAGTTGAATCTGTAACTGTTGCATTTGCACATGTTGCAATCAACAACATAAGTGAAAAAATAAAACGATATATCATTAGAAATTATTTAGCATAAATCTACAATTGACGAATGAAATGGGCAAAATGAGTTATTTAACAAAAAAAGTTTCCACAAAAGAGTTTTTATCAATCGACAAAGACTACCTTCCAGACTAACATCGTTATGTTTATCACTCCCCGGTTCTTTTAATGCTTATAATACTTTTGTTTTTTGTGTGCCATTGGTACCTCGCTATTTTTTCACAAACTTTTCTCCAACATCGTTACGCATCTCATGCTGCTTTCAGTATGACTAAATTTTGGGAACGTTTCTTTTATCTGCTTGCTTACATCGGTCAGGGATCTTCTTATGTAAGTCCAAGAGTGTATGCTATTATGCACAGGATGCACCATGCATACACGGATACAGAAAAGGATCCGCATTCTCCCAAGTATGATGACAATCTCTGGATAATGATGTGGCGCAGCCGCAACTTTACCTCCGGTGTATTTAATAATAAGATAGAAATCGAAGAACGGTTTTTAAAGAATCTTCCCGATTGGCCAGCGTTAGATAGAATTGCGCATAATTGGATTTCGAGAGTAGCCTGGATCGCTTTTTATATTACTTTTTATGTAATGTTTGCCCCATCAGCCTGGTGGTATATGCTGATTCCTATTCATATTGTAATGCTGCCATTACATGGTGCAGTTATTAACTGGTTTGCACATAAATATGGTACTGTAAATTTTAAATTGAACAATACTTCCAAGAACTTATATCCAATGGATCTTTTTTTAATGGGAGAGGCGTATCATAATAATCATCACAAAACTCCTTCTGCTATCAATTTTGGTAAGCGTTGGTATGAATTTGACCCTACTTATCCTATCATCAGATTTTTGAGTTTGGTCAAAATCATTAAGGTAAACAAAATCAATAAAAACAGTAATGTAGAATTAGAATAAAAAACATGAAATGATATTTCATCAAATGCCACAAAAAAATTGTGGCATTTTTATTTCCGGGCTTACTTATGTTCTAGTTTCCTTAGATCAATAATTATCCAGAGTACTACAAAACTGAGCAATGCTGCAAAGAAGCACCATACAGAAATAACAAAACCCCGATAGAAACTAACAGCAAAAATATAGGAGGCTAGAAAGACTACGCCCAACCATTTCATATTTCTAATGGTTGACAGAAAAGGAGTAAAAATAGTAGCCGCAATGTAAAGCATACTAAAAGCTACGATCATACTTTTTACTATTGCAGGAATTGCAAATTCATAATGAAGATGGTCACGGGGAGTAAGCGACGGTGAACCCGGACAATTGAAACAAAAAGGGGTAACCACTTGCACAGGATAAGCAAAAAGAATGACGCTTACGCCAATAGCCACTACAGCCCCGATCCACACAAATTTTTTTATTCTCTCCTTTTGTTTTTTACTTTTCTCCAGCAGCCAGATAGTGAAGGGAATCCAGAATGGCCAAACTGCCATCGCAAATACTAGAAATATATAGGTGAATAAAGATTGCCAGCCTGCCAGGTCTGCATTTTTCAATGATAGCCATAGTAATCCCTCTGTTAATTGCTGAACAGCAAAAAGCATCGGAATGGAAGCAAAAGTACGTTGCGGAGTTGTTTTTGCTTTCGCCACAGCAATTAATCCAACAGCACCTAAAACAGCACTGGCGCCAAAACTTGCAGTAGCAGAGAAACACATTGATTTGATTTTGGTTGAAACGGTAAGATATATGTTTACCCTGTTATTTTGTTTTTATTCATCTTAAATGAGCAGAAATACTTATTTGATAGTTGCTTTCAATTTCAATAACCCAATTTGTTTCCATTCCAACAAAGCTAAGCATGCAACAAATATTGCTTCCAGTATGAAATATCCCTTGCCCCATAAATTAGTCATGTTAAAATAGTAAAACATAAGAGTTAAGCATACAATTGCCCAACCAGTATTTGCCACTACTAATCCTTTAAGTAATGACAACGGCTTTACTTTTCGTAGTGCAAGGTGCAGCGAATAGGCAGCATAGCCCAAACTGATTAAAGCCATTACATTTAAAAGTGATGGGGGTAGATTAAAAAAAGCTGAAAGTGGTGAACCAAAAAGAAATACGACGACCCCTGAACAAAGTGCCGCAATACCATCTATCCAAAGTAATCGCTGTAAGGAGGAGAAATCATTCTGCATCAAGATGAAGATATAACTTCTCAATCAAAAAAAAATTGGTCAGAGAGCAGTATCTGGGTGAGTTATTACAGCGTCAAAATTGTAAAACTCAAATCAATGCATAGTTCAAAACAAAATAGTGTTCACATTTAACGAATCCCATTCTGTGTTATAAATTCTACTCATCTTACATAGCCTTGTTACCATAATGGCTTTTTGCCTGCAGGTTTCGTTTCACCTTTTTTGCCAGATAACCGGATTTGTTTTTTAACATAGTTGCGCACAGCTGCCCGTTGTATTGATTTTTCTCTGCCCGGAGCAACAATATTCGGATTATTTATCACCGGACTTTTTTCCTCTACTAGGGGAAGATTACTTTCGGTGGGCTCTTCTACTAATTTATTGAGAAGCTTTTTTGTTTTTGCATTCGCCTTTTCAGTTACTGCAACTTCTTTTGAGTTGTCGTTTTATGAGTGGTTGTATTTCTTGTACGACCAGTTGGTTTAAAGCTATTGCTTACTAATTTCTTTTCTGCAGACTGACTCTTTATTTGAGTGTCCAACTTTTTTGTTACAGTTTTCTTTCTAGTCTTAACATGATTAGAAACTCTTTTTTCAGTTTTTGTTTTAGTTGGCATGCAATGGTTTAAAATGAATAAGTAAATAAATCTAAACAATAGTATTTTTCAATAACCATACCAAGCACCATATAAAACCCAAATAGGACAAATATCGCTGTGCTTAATCAATGGTTCTCAGTGGTAAAAGAATCAATCTATACATTTTGTGAATAGAATTTGGGCTATTCCTCTAAACAAGTTAGTTTTATAATACCTTCCTGTCCCTATTTATCCCTTTAGTTCGTTCCTGTTATTTCTAAACCTTAACCATTAAACTAACTGGAATGTCAAACTATTATTACAAAGATGCCGCCGGACAGGAGCAAGGCCCTCTGCCAATCGAAGAATTAAGAACACTTAACCTTTCTCCCAACACCTTAGTAAGGGAAGAGTTACAAACGGAATGGAAAACCGCAGAGCAGGTAGATGAATTAAAAAGCTTTTTAGCTGTTTCTACATCAACTGAAACAATACTAACCGAACCTGTAATAGCAACCACAGTTACCGCTGCAGCGATAGCTCCGGTAGCTGCAAAAGCAACAGCCGTAAAAAGTACTGCATGGTTATCATGGGTACTATCACTCTTAGTGCTGGGAGGTGTAGGTTATTATATTTACCAGGATATAGAAAAAAATAAAGGTAATACGAATGCTGTTGATTCATTATCCATTACAACCAGTTCCTCCGACTCTGCAAATGCAGAACCGGTAATAACTGCTGATACGAATGCGGCTGATACATCTGTTACAGATGCGAATATGGTTGATACAGCTACAACAGTTATAACTGCAAACACAGAACCTACCACCACTACCAAAACAACAGTCAATGCAAAAGATAAGCAGTTGCTGGCAAAACAAAAAGCGGAAGATGAAAAGAAAAAACAGCAATTAATAGCAAAACAAAAGTCAGAAGATGAAAAGAAACAACAGATAGCCGCACAAGCTTTGGCAGCAAAGCAATTGCAAATGCGAAACAATTGGTCAAAATATATTACACTTGGTGCTCTAAATTATCAGCCGAAAGGAGATGATGGAATGACTGCGTTTGATGTGCCGGTTTATAATGGAACTGATGCACCTCTAAATAAAGTAACGGTAAGAATTGATTATTATAAAAAAGAAAAGAAAGACAAAATTGTAAGCTCTGAAATAATTACAGTATATAATATTCCCGCTAAATCCGGCTTAAATGGTAAAGCACCAGAAAATAAGAAAGCAAGAAAAGCCGTTGCAACAATTACAAGCATTACCAGCAGGCAATTACATTTTTGTTACCCCCAGGGTAGTGGAAATAGCGGAGATCCATATTTCTGTAATTGATATGCCCACTACTATATAAATAAACCTTCCCTTTGCGGAAGGTTTATTTATATTATACATTGTTGCAAATAGTAGAAATGAAAAAAGCCTGTGGAAACAGGCTTAAGTCTCAAATTGAATTTGAATTTAAATTGATTAACGATGTAAATTAAGTGTTACTTGTTATGATTAATCAAATAAATAATTGATTGATGACAAGATTATAAAGTAATAAGTAGTTTTACATACGGCAAGTAGTTGTTCATCTACATCACAATCTTTTACACACTCAAAAATCAAAAAAAGGATCTTCTTGCGAAGACCCCTTTTCGTTTCACGGCTGAAACTGATTAAAAAGCAAGTTATTGAATAACCAATTTTGTGGTACTTGAAAATTTATTCGTTTCGCTATATACTTTAATATAATAAGTCCCGGCACTTATTAGTGCAGGCAGCCTGAATTCTGCAATTTGCCTGCTTCCACTAATATTTATTTGCTGTGTATTCACTAATCTTCCTGAAAGATCAAGCAATTGTACCTGGTATTTGCCAGCGGGTTGGTTAGTAAAAGATAATTTCACTAACCCATCTGTAACAGGATTTGGAAAAACTGCAATGCTGTTGCTGCCTGCCTGTTCGTCTGTATCTTGTTTTGCTACAATAGCTTCTTCAACTGCAGGTTGATGTTTACCTTGTTCTGCTTTTTCATGCTTATCCTTTCTCTTTTTATCAAAAGCAAGATTTCCATTAGCGAGATCAGAAGCATTAAATACGCTACCACTACCAGAAACTTTTTCTGCTTCTAAAGTAGTTAAATCAAAACGGTAGTAACCCTCCGTAGATTGGGAGCTGCAAACGATTACTTTACTTCCTTCTTCTACCATTGCACCATTTGTTCCATAGCCTTTTGGCAAACCCGAAATGGAACCAAGATATTTTGTTACTTTAGTTTCAATACTGATTTGATAAACCCGGCGATTAGCAGTAATGAGGTATAGATTCTTTGATGCGTCTGCAATCATATCTCCACCATAACATGCTTGGTTATGTACAGAAAACTTTCCATTTGCTTCATCATCCGTTAAAGAACCAAGATCAGTAATAACAGGATTTTTTCCTGTAGAAAAACGAATCAAACTCTTTGCATCGTTGGTTAATGCATAACCCTGGCCATCAGAAGCGATTACCATACGGGTAATTTGTTTGTCAACGCCTCCTTTCCCCGCATAACCAAATGGTTCATCTTCGAAGTAATGAACTTTCGGTATGGATGACTTCAAATCAATATAGCGAAGCTGGTCAATATTCATCGGAGTATAATAAAGGCGTTCATGCTTTTTATCATACGCCATTGCTGCTGAGTTGGTGGCAAATGGTTTGTCCGACTGAATGCTTTGGGTAACATAAACAAACCGTGTTACTCTTACGCCATTGGCTTTGTCCAATTCCTGATCAAGATTTACTACTCTTCTTGCCGGCGCAGTTGTAGTAAAAGTGGTTGTGCCAGGTTTCGCAGCTATATCTTTCTTTACAATAGGCTTCCCCGTGCGGGCATTTACTGCTTCAATTTCACTGGTACTATTGAAAATAGATTTTACCTCATTACCAGTAGTTATATCAACTAGCCGAACCTCTTTCCAACCGTTATGGCCTTTTTGCTGACCGGTAATGGCATAACCAGTGGTTTTTTTATTTGTTTTTTGTGCATTCAAATGAGCAACGACAAAAGTCATTGCTAAAAGAAGTAGAATTCTCTGTTTCATGGCAATTATGTTTTGTTTCAATCAAATTACGACAAGTTTCGTTGATTGATTTGTTTTATTGATAAGAGCCGGTTATTTTGGGATGAGTGGAGGAGCAGGCCTTTTGAATTCGCCGGAAAATTGATGATATACCTGTCTCGTTTTATACACATTATTGGCCAGCAAAGTAAAATCAGGAGAATTATTCAACTGGTTTATTCTCCAAAATAATTTTAAATTTACTCATTGGCTTTCTTCAACTTCATGCGCAGGTATGCTCAAGCTCAAACATTTTATTATTAGTGGTATTGTTTTTCTATGCAGCATTAATATGTATGCTATTACCATTTATGAAATAAGTTATGAATTTAAAGGCAACATCGATTTTCCTAAATATACCGCTATGCTGGTGCGGTACGGAAATGGTACCGGATTTATGCGTGTTAAATACTTTAATAAAACCTATACAGAAACTTACATTGTAAATATGGAATTTGAAGAAGCGGAAAGTCGTTCAAAGATTGATGGTAAATTACATTTAACGCTACAGTTCAAGGGTAAAAATCCAGTATATATAGTTAACGCTACAAAGAATAAAAATTACGAAGCGTATAACCCAGATGTATTATGGTTTAAAAAAGTTCCTTCAGAACAAAATTTTGTTCCATGGGGAGTAACATCAAAAAATACCGATGGCACTTTTGAGCAAGGAAAAATTCTTTCCATAAAATTGATGAATACAGCTGACCTTACTAAAGCATATGTAAAAACTTATTTCCTGGAGAATGAACCATTTTATACAAATCTCTTTAAACCTTCCAGCACCCATAACGAGACTAAAGTAGTGACAGTAACTAACCCCGTACCGCCATCTTCTACAAAACCTGCAGCCGCCGCTGCTGCCATACATTTTATAGTTGTGGCGAATACAGAGGATGCCCGCATTGGGACCAGTGTAGTAAAAGATGTAACCAACCTGTATAGCCAAGTAAAAGATGTAGCCACTTTTTTAAAATTACCACTCCGTTATACAGAAGTAAAAGGAAGCAAATTTGGAAAAACAAATGTTGAAGCAGCCATAAATAATCTAAAACCAGGCTCAAACGATATTGTAATTTTTTATTACTCAGGCCACGGCTATAGTAATGAAGACATTCCGTCCCAACCATATCCCCAATTTGATTTACGCCAAAGCCGTTTTGATGACATTAAAGTTGCTACTTTAAATGCTTTGGATGTTTTTAATAGGATCAAAGCTAAAAACGCAAGACTTAATCTCATTATAACAGATTGCTGTAATTCTAACCTGGGACTTTTAAGGCCAGAAGGTAAAAACTTTGCACAAACAGCCAAATCATTATTAACCTGGGATCAATCTTATTGCTATGATCTTTTTATGAAATCAAAAGGTTCTATTCTAGCCACTGCTGCAAAAAAAGGACAGTACGCTTATGGGAATACTGATTTGGGAGGATATTTTACATCTAATCTCGTTACATCATTAGAAAAATACCTGAGCAAATTTCAAACAACATCTCCTACATGGGAAGAAATTATAGCAGAGGCCCAGGCCTCAACTGTAAATCTTAGCTTAACTAATTTGTGTACCGCTGCTACAACATGCAGGCAAGATCCTGTATATGTAGTTGACATAAAAAAATAGTTTTTTAAACACTACAAATAAAGACCGCCCCAATGAAGGGGCGGCTTTTTTTGTAAAACAGTAACAACTGATAAACTATTTTTTGATAGAGTCTTTTGCCGGTTCAATGGGTATTTTAATTGAAAGTTCAGCAGGGTCCGAGCTTGTTGCCATCATCATTTTCGCCATTTCAGCAGGGTCAACAAATGTCCAGTGCTCAACGGCTTTACTATCGGCATTAAA
The DNA here is from genome assembly GCA_964641575.1 of uncultured Chitinophaga sp. Lineage (GTDB taxonomy): Bacteria > Bacteroidota > Bacteroidia > Chitinophagales > Chitinophagaceae > JJ008. The sequence continues at coordinate 14,331 of CAZXMP010000036.1, forward strand.
CTTTGATACCTCTAAAGCAGTAGTATTATAAGTATCTCCCTTTTTCATTCCCATTTGGTCGACTTTCATTGTGCCTGTAAAACGCATCCAACACATCACATAATCATCATCTGCCAATTCCTTTATTACTTCGCTTTTCATATTATCAGCATATTGACTGTATTTTGTAATTTCAGCTTTTACATTTTCAAATCCTTTTGCAGGCCCGCCTTCAGCAGCATGGTCAATAACATTCTCAGCCAAATAGTCGTTCAAATTACTCATATCACCAGATTCGATAGCCTTACTAATCCCATGCATAGCATCCAGATTTTTTTGGGCTTTCTCAGAAATGCCCCCTTTTTTATCACTGGTGCAAGCAATAAAAACACAACTGGATATTATAAAAAATAACAACTTTACCTGTATCATTATAACCAGATTTAGAGCTTCAACAGAAAATGTAAACTAAATAAAGGGGGAATTAAATCACACTGACCGGCACTATGATTTCAAAGGGATAAATCTAAAAATTAAGATAAAGAATCTCTACAATATTTCCTGAAATTTTATTGTGTTTTTGCTGAACCCGAAGGTTTTTCATAAATAAACCTCACCATAGCATTTTTTTGTTCGTCAGATGTCAGATACAGCTGGTATCGTTTTTCTCCGGCAGTTACAATCATCAGCGCAGTATTAGGAGGTATTGAGCCCAGGTTTTCACCCACCATAATCAATTCTTGTTCAGTACGTTTAAGGTCAATTTTCAAAGTAATTGAGACCGGCTTCGTAGTCAATCTTTTATTTGAAACAGATGGCATATTATTTACATATACCGAAATGGTGTCGCCATCAATTGTACCATTATCATAAAAATCAATTTTGATTGTGCCGGTATCTACCTTTATTTCTTTAACCAACTCTGCCTTTCGTTTGGTAAGTGAGGGGGGGAGTTTAACATCTGGCTTAAAAGTAGACCTGTCAAACCTTGTAAGCACAATTGTACCGGGGTCACAAGCGGTTTTCCCATCCGATGCTTTGCCAGTCCAGGAGCCTCTCAACTGTTCTTCAGAAACTACATTACCGCCACCTTTATGATAAGTTAGTTTGTAATTTTTTATACACGGTACACATTCTTCTTTGATCTTAAAAGTTATAATACCATTTTCCTGAATGGAGATCTGGTTACTAACTTTCTTATGTGTACCCTCAAAATTTTCTCTTACGTAATTAAGAGAGTCCGAAAAGTGATAGGCCGTTCCGGTAATTTTAGTTCCGGCAACCTGTATTTGCAATTCAATATTATAAACAGGAAAACATCCACCTGGTGCCATTACCAATTTGCCTTTCCAGATGCCATTAATATCCTGGGCACTTGATGTTGTGCAAAGGAGAATCAAACAATAAAAAATTAATGACCGGAGCATATTAAAAGGGAAAATAAACGAAAATGTGGAAGTGAACGTTAAAAAAATTGCCTGACGGCAGTCAGCTTACAGAAACGGTAATTAGAGAATGGGAATATGATGTAGAATTCAACACTCACTATTGTTTCTGGTATTTAAAACGAACTACCGCATTTTTTTGTTGGGTAGACGTAATACGTACATCAAAACGTTGCCCGCCTGCTTCCACGATCATTAAAGAGGTGTTGGGCGGAATCCTACCAAGATTTTCAGCTACCATTACTAATTCATGCTCGTCATTTTCTTCATCCATTTTCAACTTAACAATCAGGGGAGAAGCTGTAAGCATTTTTGATGATAGCACCAGTTTATTATCAAGATACACAGAAATGGTATCGCCATCTATTTCTCCATTATCGTACAATTTTACCGTTACATCCGGACTGTTTACAATCAATGTTTTTACAAGCTCATTGGTCCTATTTTTTAAAACCAATGGCTTAGGTATTGTGATAGGTGGATTATTTTTTACAACCGGCGGAGTAGTAATTTTAACGGTATCAATTTTCCCTGTTGGGGGCGGTGTCTTTGTTACGGGTGGATTTGTTTTTGTTACTGGTTTTTTTATTACAGGTGCTGGTTTTGGGGTCGCAGTTTTCTTTTCGGGAGTAGTAGTTGTAGGTGCTGTTTTCTTAACAGGAGCTTTATTAACTATAACAGGTGTGGTCTTTATTTTTCCCCGCAAAAATGGTTCAATGTAAAAATCGGATGTAGTTACTCTTCTAAGGTATACCTTACCACCACCGCAATTATCTCCTTGCTTATTTACAAATCCGTCTTTTTCAAACTTACTGGTAAAAGTTCCTTCGAGAAACTCTTCTTTACCCGACCGCTCATATTTAAACACACATTTCATGATGCAGGCCTGTGAGCCGCCAGACATACGAAGTTCCACCGTTTTTATTTCCCGGATCAATGCGTTCTGGCTAGATTTATTAAAATTGCCCACTAAAGTAGCTTTGCCGTAAAAAACAGTGCTGAGATAAGAGTAGGAAACACCTGTTACCGAACTCCCTGTTTGCTTCACCTGCAATTCAAATTTGTATTGTTCGAAACCGTCGGTTACAAAATACCCTCGCCATATACCCGTAAGATTTTGCGCAAAGGAGGTAGAGTGGGTAAATGAAGTCAGTAAAATCAAAAACAGTAAATACCTGAATGTAGTCCGTTTCATCACAAATCAAAACTAATAAATTAGCATTTAAATACCCGTTTATCTGGACAAGAGTTTGTTAATTTTAAGACTAAACTTCGCTAAATTTGCACTCCAATTAAAACAGGATTTTACTGCATGATAAATATTACACTACCGGATGGTGCTGTGAGGCAATATGAAAAGGGAACTTCTGCACTCGATATTGCTAAATCAATTTCAGAAGGATTAGCCAGAAAAGTACTGGCGGCTAACATCAACGGGCAGGTTTTGGATGCTACCCGTCCTATACAGGAAGATGCTACGTTGCAATTGTTGACATGGAATGATCTGGATGGAAAGAAAACCTTTTGGCATTCATCTGCTCACCTGATGGCGGAAGCCGTTGAGCAATTATTTCCCGGCGTAAAATTTTGGGTGGGACCCGCTACAGAAAATCCGCAGGGCTTTTATTACGATATGGATTTAGGCGATAAAAAAATGAATGAAGATGATCTGGCAGTATTGGAAAAAAAAATGAATGAGCTGGCAAAGCAAAACAATTCATTCATTCGAAAAGAAATAACCAAGTCTGAGGCCATTCAATATTTTGCCCAAAAGGAAGATGAATATAAACTTGATTTGCTTAGCGGTTTAAGTGATGGAGAAATTACTTTCTATAAACAGGGAAATTTTACTGACCTGTGTCGTGGACCACACATTCCGTCTACTGGTTTGATCAAAGCTGTAAAACTTACTAATATCGCCGGTGCTTATTGGAAAGGCGATGAAAAGAATAAGCAACTTACCAGGTTATATGGCGTAACGTTTCCTTCTCAAAAAGAACTGGAAGAACATCTTGCTTTCTTAGAAGAAGCAAAAAAAAGAGATCATAGAAAATTAGGAAAGGAGTTGGGTATTTACACAATGGATGATGATGTGGGACAAGGTTTGATCATGTGGATGCCAAATGGTACAGTAATTATTGAAGAGTTGGAAAAATTGGCAAAGGAAACCGAAGCAGAAGCTGGATATAAAAGGGTGGTGACGCCGCATATCGCAAAAGAGAGTATGTATATCACCAGCGGTCACCTTCCTTATTATGCAGATAGTATGTATCCTCCAATGGAATTGGATGGAGAAAAATATTATTTGAAATCCATGAACTGTCCGCATCACCATAAAATATTTGCAGCGGAGCCAAAAAGCTACCGTGACCTCCCTTATCGTATAGCCGAGTATGGCACAGTATATCGCTATGAGCAAAGTGGTGAACTTTTTGGATTGATGAGGGTTCGGTGCCTCCATATGAATGATGCACATATTTATTGTACCAAAGAACAATTCAATGATGAGTTCCGGGCAGTGAATGATATGTACCTTAAGTATTTTAAAATATTTGGTATTGATAAATATGTGATGCGTCTTTCTTTGCACTCTCCGGAAAAATTGGGAGTGAAGTATGTAAACGAACCCGAATTGTGGAAAGAAACAGAAGCTATGGTTAGAAATGTACTGACAGAATCAAATATTCCTTATGTAGAAGTACAAGATGAAGCTGCTTTCTATGGCCCAAAAATTGACGTACAGATATTTAGTGCTATTGGCAGAGAGTTTACGTTAGCTACTAACCAGGTGGATTTTTCGCAGGGAAGAAGCTTTAAACTGGAGTATACCGACCAATCGAACAAACCGGAAACTCCATTGATCATTCACAGGGCTCCTTTAGGCACCCATGAACGTTTCATTGGGTTTCTGCTTGAACAATATGCCGGTAAACTACCATTATGGCTTTCTCCGGTGCAGGTAAAAGTTTTACCCATTAGCGACAAGTTTTTGGATTATGCAAAATCTGTTTCGCAGCAATTGAAAAAAGCGGATATTCGTAGTGAAGTAGACGACCGGAATGAAAAAATTGGCAGGAAGATCCGGGATACAGAGTTAATGAGAGTTCCGTACATGCTGGTAGTAGGTGAGAAGGAAATGAATGAAAATAAAGTAGCTGTAAGAAAACAAGGGAAAGGTGATGTAGGAGTAAAAGCTGTTACAGATTTCATTTCAGAAATTTTGGAAGAAATTAAAAACCGGAGCGGAGAATAAAATGTATTTTAGTATCCTCAAATCCTGAGTGAGGAATTGATAATTTAAAAAAAGCATGCCTGCAGCAGGAAGCGGGATTCATTTAAAAAAAGTAAATGGCAGTACCACAAAAACCCGGAGGCGGGTTCAACAGGCCGGCAGGCGGGGGAGGTTACAAACCCGGAGGCGGCGGATTTAACAAAGGCGGATTCAACAGGGGCAGATTTGCTCCCCGCAAAGAAGCAGAGCATCGTATCAACAATTTCATCAGGGTACCACAAGTTCGTTTGGTTGGCGAAAATGTAGAAGTAGGTATTTATGATACCGCTGTGGCATTAAAGATGGCACAAGACCAGGAGTTGGATCTGGTAGAAATTTCTCCAACAGTTGACCCACCTGTTTGTAAGATCATTGACTACAACAAATTCCTTTACGATAAGAAGAAAAAGGAAAAAGAGATGAAAGCGAAAAGCAAAGTCTCTGAAGTAAAAGAAATTCGTTTTACTCCTAATACAGACGATCATGATTTTGATTTCAAAGCAAAACATGCCGTTGAGTTTTTAAAAGATGGTAATAAAGTAAAAGCTTACGTACAGTTCAAAGGCCGTGCAATTCAATTTCAAGACAGAGGTCAATTACTATTGCTTAAGTTTGCTGAACGTTTAGCAGAAGCAGGAATATTAGAAAGTATGCCGAAGATGGAAGGAAGAAGAATGTTGGCAATGTTTGCGCCAAAGGGCAAAAAGAAAGCTTAATTGCTCTAATTAAATAATAGTAAAAAACCGTTTTGAAAATTCAAAACGGTTTTTTTATTGATATAATTGATGTTTATAATTTGTTTTTCATCTTAAATATAAGATTCCACAGTTTACAAATAGTAGCCATTGCTTTCCGTATCTTGAGCCAAATAATTTAATAATTAAATAACTGTTTATGAATTCAACTTTTAAAAGTTGGGCATTTGTTGCAATTTCATCACTTCTCTCTATTGCAGCATCTGCACAACCAACCCGACCAGATACCACAAGAAATCCCTTGGCAGGTGGTGGGCCGGGAAGCGGAAGGCCAAGTTCTGGACCCCGTTCATACAAAGAGATCATTACTGATAAAGCTATAACAGACAACGGTCTTTTTAAAGTGCATATGGTAGATGATAAATATTTTTTTGAAATTCCCAACGATATGCTTGGCAGAGACATTCTTATAGTGTCGCGACTTTCAAAAGCACCTGCGGATGGAGACGCATACGCAGGAGATCCGATCAATCAAAAAACGGTACGCTTTGAAAAAGGCCCCAAAAACAAAATTTTTCTTAAACTAATATCCTTCCAGGAAATTGGAAGAGATAGTACTGAAGGAATGTACAAAAATGTATTGAACAGCAACTTCCAGGCAATTGCATCTGCATTTGATATAAAGGCATTTTCAAAGGATTCATCAGCATCTGTAATTGAAATGACAGATTATATCAATGGTGATAATGATATTTTCTTTTTTAGTACTAATTCCAAACGTAGTCTTGGGCTAACCGGATCTGCACAGACGGATAAATCTTATATAGTAGGATTAAAGTCTTTCCCTAATAACATTGAAATTAAAACCGTAAAGTCATATACAAGCATTCCTCCTGCCAGTGGTGGAACAACAGGAATGGCCGGAGCAACAGGCCGTCCCGTGACGTTAGAATTAAATACCTCTTTAGTTGTTTTACCAAAAGTTCCGATGCAACAACGATACTTCGATGACAGGGTTGGGTATTTCACAACTCAAAACATCACGGATTACGATCGAAATCCACAAGGGGTAGACAGGTATAGGTTTATTGCCCGCTACCGTTTAGAACCAAAAGATGAAGACATTGAAAAATATAAAAGAGGTGAACTGGTAGAACCTAAAAAGCAGATTGTTTATTATATTGATCCTACCACACCCAAAAAATGGGTTCCTTACCTGATTGCGGGTGTTAACGATTGGCAAGTGGCGTTTGAAAAGGCGGGTTTTAAAAATGCTATCATTGGTAAAATGGCACCAACCTATGAGCAAGACAGTACTTTTAGTTTAGACGATGCTCGTCACAGTGCCATAGTTTATAAGCCATCTGATATACCTAATGCTAGTGGGCCAAATATACATGATCCCCGCAGTGGAGAAATAATTGAAAGCCATGTAAACTGGTATCACAATGTTATGAGTCTATTACGCAACTGGTATATGGTGCAAGCTGCAGCTGTAGATCCTGCTGCAAGAAAGATGGAATTTGATGATAAGTTGATGGGAGAATTGATTCGTTTTGTGAGTAGTCATGAAATTGGTCACACTCTGGGTCTTCGTCACAATTTTGGTTCTTCATCAACCACCCCTGTAGAAAAATTGAGAGATAAAGCATGGGTTGAAGCTAATGGACACACCGCATCAATAATGGACTATGCCCGTTTCAACTATGTGGCACAACCGGAAGACAATATATCGCAAATCGGATTGTTCCCGCGGATAGGTGATTATGATAAATGGGCGATTGAATGGGGTTATCGTTGGTTTCCTGAAGCAAAATCTGCAGATGCAGAAGTTTCGATTCTTAATAAATGGACGATAGAAAAACTTGAAAGCAACAAACGTCTTTGGTGGGGTGATGGTGAAGGCAATCGTGGAGATCCCCGTAGTCAAACAGAAGACATTGGAGATAATTCAATGAAAGCAAGTAGCTATGGTATTAAAAACTTGCAAAGAATCATTACTAATCTTCCGGAGTGGACAAAGCAGCCACACAAAGACTTTGGTGGATTAGCCGAAATGTACACACAGGTTACCAGTCAATTTGGTCGTTATATAGGTCATGTTTCAAGTAATGTTGGCGGAATTCAGCGTACACCTAAAAGAGTTGAGCAGAGCGGTTCTGTATTTGAATTCACTCCAAAGGCAATACAAAAAGAAGCTGTTGCATGGATTCAATCAAATGTGTTTGCTACACCAACATGGGTTATACAAAAAAAGGTTACAGGATTAACTGGCCTGACTCCACTTAGTACTATTGGTACTATCCAGGACAGGGCATTAAATGGATTGGTTAATGTAAATACAATCAACAACCTGATTCGTTTTGAAGCAGAAGATGCTTCTAATGCTTATACAGCTACAGAACTGTTGAGTGATGTTCGCAAATCAGTTTTTTCAGAATTAGTTAACCGAAAACCAATAGATATTTATCGCCGCCAATTACAAAAATCGTTGGCTGAAAAATTCATTAGTCTTGTAAAACCAGCTGAACCCCAAACCGTTAGTGCTGGAGGAACCACTTTTACAATTACTACTGGATTCGCAAAAACAGGAGATGGTATATCAATCGTTAAAGCTCAGTTGAAAGTATTGGCTGCTGAGATAAGAGCTGCAGTTGCTGCTTATTCAGATCCGGCTTCAAAAAATCACCTGCTCGACCTTCAGGACAGGATAAAAATGGCAATTGAACCCAAATAAATAAAAAAGGCAATTAGTACTTCGACAAAATAGGCTATCATTCGATAGCCTATTTTGCTTTCAAGCAGTTGATTTTCAGCACTTATTTTATTTACATAGTTAGTTTATACAGCATCATAGCACCTAAAACTTAAATCAGTTTATTTTTAGCAGATACTTTTTTTCTTGCCATGTTCGGCCTACCTTTGCACTCCGAAAAAACCTTTCTTATAAAAGGAAAAACGGAAGCTCTTATACATCCCGCCTTGGCGGGAAACCATTTCCTGAAGAGGTTCGAAAAGGATCCCCCTGTGGGGAACGCCTCAAGGGTATAATATTTAATACTTGGTATAATGCCTAAAGTAAAAACAAACTCCAGCGCCAAAAAACGCTTTAAAGTAACTGGTACTGGAAAGATCATGCACCAGAAAGCTTTCAAACGTCACATCCTGACGAAGAAATCAAAAAAACGTAAACGTAACATGAGAATGGACGGAACTGTTGCAAAATCACATGTGGATTTTGTAAAACGTCTTCTTCGCCTGAAATAAGCCAACGAATTATTTCTAGTAAACTAATTTAAAAACTCATGTTAGTTCGTACGTTGTACATCTGACTTCAAACTAAACAACATGCCTCGTTCAAAAAATGCAGTAGCCTCTAAGGCCCGCCGCAAAAAAATATTAAAACAAGCTAAAGGTTTTTATGGCAAACGTAAAAACGTATTGACCGTTGCCAAAAACGTAGTAGAAAAAGGTATGACCTACATGTTCGTAGGTCGTAAATTGAAGAAAAGAGAGTATCGTACACTATGGATTGCCCGTATCAATGCGGCTGTCCGTGCAGAAGGTATGACTTACTCTGAGTTCATCAACAAATTAAACAAGAAAGGAATTGAACTTGATCGTAAAGTATTAGCGGATTTGGCGATGAACAATCCTGAGACTTTTAAGAGCTTGGTTGATTCTGTAAAATAATTATCCCTCTGAGCAATAAAAAGGTCCCGCCATAAGCGGAACCTTTTTTGTTTTATAACAAACAAAATTCAGAAACGATCCGATCATCTATAGCTGAATGTGTGTGTTAAAAATTATTTGTTTCCTAATATAACTACCAATGCATAAATAACACCCGGTAACCAGAACAATAAAGTAAGCAATAAGCTAATCCAGAACTTGCTATTGATTTCACCCTGGTGCAGGTAAACAGCCAGTGGTGGTAACAAAATAGCTAAAATTACCAACAGCAAAGTATTTGTTTCAGCAGCATTGCCAGCTTTTTTGCTTGCTTTAAATGCTTTAATTTCTTTCTTAACTTCTTTAGCCTTTTCTCTTTTCGCTTTTTTTGACAAACTTTTAAAAGCATCGGTTGCAGCTTTTACTGTTGCCGGATCTGGTTCAGTAGAAACAGATGAAGCCGGAACAACTATAGCGGCAGATAATTGGGTAATTGGAGCAATAGCGATAAAAAATGCAAATAGCAGGAGTAGAGTCTTTCTCATTTTAATTCGTTTAAGTTTTAAAATTAATAGAGCACAATTAAAATGCCGGAAAAATTAAAATAGCCCGTTATCCACAGGCTATTACTAATAATATATCTAAATGAGTAAATTCTTTACATAATATCCATAGCTTTTACAAAAGCTGTAGTTTGAAAGGGGAGAATTAGTGTAAGCCATTCCCAATGAGTGACAATTGCAAAAAGTAAGGCTGCGGTTGAAGCAAAAAATACTAACCACCAAAGTCCTTTATATTTTTTTGTTTGTTCCATCTTCGAGCTTTTTAATTAATTTAATGCTGCAAAAATAAGGCGACTGGTTTAAATCAAAAAATGTGATTTAGATTTTCCTTTTTCGTTTTAATGATAATGGTATGGCCAACAATGCCCCTGTTAGGGCAATGCTCCATTTGGCAGTAACGACAAGATGATAATTTGAAAAATCTTTGCTATTAATTACCGGGTTCTTAAGCCAGTTGAATAAGTATATATTTTCAACCACATCACATGCAAAAGCAATAGTCTGTAAGGCAGCTAATACAAAGAGAATATTGCGTAATAAATTGCTTTTAGATTTTTCACGGGCAATCATACATAGCGCTGCAATGCCGGGATAAACACCCACCATAAAAGCAAAATCAAACGCTAGATGATACCGGAGAATATTTTTAACCGGGTTATCCAAACCAGCAAGAATGGCCGAGACCTTTTCCCCTGAATATGTTATCTCCAGCCCAATTATGGTAAAAATATCCCCATTAAAAACAAAATCAGACTCCATCCATTTCATGCAAAAAGCTGAACCAACAAAAAGCCCCAGAGAGAAAAGAAACAGCTTTTGCCAATGAATTGTGCGGGTAATCATACAAATACTAAGATTTTTTGACTTTCTTTTAAATAAATGTACGAACCTTGGTTGTTTTTTTTATTTTCGTTTGCAATGTGTTATTAATACACAAATCTTGCCTCTAAACCACTGAATCAACGATTGAAATGAAGCTGCAGTTTTATTTACGTTTCCATACCAAATTCGGTCAAAGTTTGTGGATCACAGGGGATGGTGAAGAGTTGGGAAACAACGACCCGACCAAAGCTATTCCAATGGATTATCTCAACAATGAGTTTTGGTATTGTGGAGTAGAGATAAAACGGAAGGGAATTCAAAAAACCGGAGTTTCTTATAAGTACATATTAAAGAATGAAGATGGCGAATTGCTCTATGAATGGGGCAATGATCGTCACATAAATTTTTTTAATAAAGACCAGCAAGAAGTGCAGTTAGTTGATACATGGAACCATGCAGGTGAATATGAAAATGTGTTCTTCTCCGCAGCGTTTAATAAAGTATTGCTTTCATCACACCGCACAAAAAATAAAATAACTACAGATAAAAACTTCACTCATATATTTCGGGTAAAAGCTCCCTTGCTTAAAAAGAATGAAGTAGTTTGTATTTCAGGAAATGGGGAAAGGTTTGTTGATTGGGCAGTAGAAAAGCCAGTTTTACTCGGAAAAGAGGGTATTTGGTGGACTGCAAAACTGAATTTACATGAAGCTGGATTTCCCGTTGCATATAAATATGGAGTTTATAACACCAAAGAGAAAAGCTTTGTAAGATATGAAGATGGCAATAACAGGCTTTTATATGGAGATGCGGCCAAAAAGAAAATTACAATTCTACATGATGGCTTTGTGCACTTGCCAAATAATACCTGGAAAGGTGCTGGTGTTGCAATTCCTGTTTTTAGCCTTCGAAGTAACAACAGTTTTGGTGTAGGAGAGTTTGGCGATATTAAATTACTAGTTGATTGGGCCAAAATAGCTGGTCTAAAGCTGATACAATTATTGCCGATCAATGATACAATGGCCAATTTTGATTGGACTGATTCTTATCCCTATTCGGCTATCTCCGCATTTGCATTACACCCTTTATACATTAACCTTGAAAAAATAGCCGGTAAAGAGTATGCCCCTATGCTTCGTTCGCTCAAAACAAAGCAAAAACAATTAAATGAACTAGCCATCGTCGATTATGAACAGGTTATGAAGTTTAAAATACCTGTATTAAGAGAGCTTTATGAGATAATAGGCGAAAAATGTTTTGAATCAGAAGATTACAAACAATTTTTTGTTGAAAATAAGCATTGGTTGGAGTCGTATGCCGCCTTTTCATTTTTTAGAGATAAATACAGATGTTCCAATTTTGATGCCTGGAAAACTCATGCTATTTACAAAAAATCGGAGATTGATAAACTATGTGCCGCAGGTTCTTCTGTCTTTAAAAATATCGGCTTTTATTATTTCATCCAATATCATTTGCATCTTCAATTAAAAGAAGCGGCTGACTATGCGCATAAAAAAGGGGTGGTATTAAAAGGAGATATTCCAATTGGAATTTCCCGATATAGTGTTGATGCCTGGGTAGCCCCGAAAATGTACAATATGTGTTGGCAGGCAGGTGCACCCCCTGATGATTTTACGGCTGTGGGGCAAAACTGGGGTTTCCCAACCTATAATTGGAAGAAAATGCAGGAAGATGGGTTTGCCTGGTGGAAACAGCGTTTTGAGCAAATGAGTAATTATTTCGATGCTTTCCGTATAGATCATATACTTGGGTTCTTCCGCATTTGGAGTATTCCTGCCAATGCAGTGCAAGGTATTATGGGACGATTTGTTCCCTGCCTTCCTGTACATATCAATGAGTTTGGTGAAAACGGAATTTGCTTCGATTACCAGCGTTATTGCAGACCATTTATTACCGAAGAAGTATTAGAGGAAATTTTTGGAGAAAAAGCTGGGTACATAAAAACAAAATTTGTT
>CAZXMP010000037.1:0-26654 GCA_964641575.1 uncultured Chitinophaga sp.
GTGTTGCTTTGTTTTTTTCGGGCATGTTCGCTAGGTAAACTCCGAATAAGATAATTGTCAAACAAATAATTTTAATCCAGGTAATTTTTTCTCCATCATAAAAGCCCCATGAAAGTGCTACAAAAGGAATTCCATATGTTACCAGAGATGCAAATAACCCCCCTGCCTTTTGAACAAGGATATAAAATAATGCGGTTGCAATAGCACTACCTACAATACCGAGTGCTGCAGATGCCGTAACAGCTTCTATTATTGCAGGCTTATTAAAATCTAGCTGCAGAAAGCCTTGTTGCCAAAGTACAATAGCCGTGGGAAATACCATAAAGGCCAGTGAAACAGTAGCAACATGAATAGGATTTAACCCTTTTAAATAATGTCCAACCATATTTACATTGATCCCATATAAAAAAGTAGCTAATACGATAAGTAGTGTATAGCTTAAGTTGTCGAAACTGATGCTTTTTTCTCCCGTTATTGCGGGCATGACAGTCAGCAGCACCAAACCTAAGAAGCCAATTAGTACACCAATAATCTTTTGCTTCTTTATTTTATCCTTAAAGAAAAAGATTCCAATTACCGCTACACAGATAGGGGTAAGTGAATTTAAAATTCCTCCCAGAGAACCATCAATTTTTGTCATAGCGATAGCAAACAAAAATGCAGGTAAAAGGTTTCCAAATATGGCACTTAGAATAACGAGGCCAATTTTTTTACGTGGAATTTTCGAAATATGAAAAATTGCAAAGGGAAGAAATACAAGTCCTGCAGAAAAAATGCGCAACGCAGCAATTTGTGAAGCACTCAGCGACACACTGCTATCTTTCATTAACTTGAAAGAACTACCCCATATAATACAGAGGATAATGAATATTAACCAGCAAAAAAATTTATTACTCATAAGCCCCGGCACTTACCGGGATGGCAAAGGTCTTAAAAACAAATGAACTTACATTTTTTATATCATTAAATACTTTATTTGAAATAGTATATTGCAAAAGTATTTAATTAAATTATCTATATGAGTATAATAAAACTAAGTGAGATTTCTACCCGGGCGCCAAAGGATATGGATAAAGCAGTAATAAAAGTAAAAACTGCAAAACTGGTAGAGGAATTGGATGATTTGCAGAATCTATTGTTTGCCGAAGGCAAACATTCAGTATTGATCGTAATACAAGGAATGGATGGCAGCGGAAAAGATGGTGTAATAAGAAATGTACTCGGGAATATGAACCCGCAAGGAGTTACCGTGCAATCATTTAAAGCACCAACGGCTAAAGAGTTATCGCATGATTTTTTATGGCGCATACATCTGCATGCACCCGCAAAGGGAATGATACAGGTTTTCAACCGGTCACATTATGAAGATATATTGATTACCAGAGTGCATAAGTGGTGTGATGATGAAACTGCCGGGAAAAGAATGAGTGCTATTAATGATTTTGAAAAATTGTTACAAGAACATAACAATACGCATATCCTTAAATTTTACCTGCATATTTCGCCGGAAGAGCAGCATGAAAGATTGAGTGAGCGGATGAAAGATCCCGCCAAAATGTGGAAGTATAATGAAAAGGACTTTGATGAAGCCAAACTTTGGGATGTGTATATGCAGATGTATGAAGATTGCTTTAATAATTGTAATCAGCCTGCCTGGACAATTGTACCTGCAGATCAAAATTGGTATAAAGAATATATTATAGCCAGCCAGCTACATGAGTTGCTTTCAAGCTTGAATATGCAATTTCCGGGGTTGAAGAAATAATTATTATAAACGATTTACATTTGTCATTAATGGAACTACGAAATTTTTAACCAAAATCAGTTTATTATGGGAATGCTTAAAGAATTTAAAGAGTTTGCCATGAAAGGCAATATTGTTGACCTGGCAGTAGCAGTAATCATCGGCGGAGCATTTGGCAAGATTGTTACAGCATTGACAGATAGCATCATTATGCCAATTATTGCAATGGTAATGGGCAAAGGGGGAATGTCTGAAGTTAGCTTTACCGTTGGAAAAACTATTTTTCCCGTGGGTATATTTTTACAAGCCGTTATAGATTTCATACTGATTGCCTTTGTATTGTTTATGCTCATTAAGGCCATGAATGCGGCTAAAAAGAAGGAAGAAGCTGCTCCGGCTGCTACCCCCGAAGACATTCAGTTACTGAGAGAAATCAGGGATTCCCTGAAGAAATAATCGTGGAAAACTGGGTTCAATCCTAAGACCTGTTTCCCTTATTTTTGTAAAGTCCTGATGGTTGGATAGCACAACTTCAGGGCTTTATTTTTTACTTTAATTCAAAAATAAGTGCAGACCCCGTCGTACCAGATCAAGCTTCCACAATTTGAAGGTCCCTTTGATCTCCTTCTTTTCTTTATTGAACGAGATGAGCTGGATATTTACAATATACCTATCACCGGAATTATTAATGATTTTCTGGCTTACATACACCAAAGCGAAGAGTTGAATATTGAGCTCAGTAGCGAGTTTATTTTATTTATCTCTACACTTATGCGGATTAAAGCTAAAATGCTGTTGCCACGTAAAGAAATAGATGCACAGGGAAATGAAATTGATCCAAGAGAAGAGCTGATTAATAAAATTCTTGAATACAAACGTTTCAAGGAAGCATCTGCCCAGATGGCTGAAATGGAGGCATTGCGGATGCTGCTGGTTAAAAGAGGAAACATTGAAAAGGAACTTTCAATGGTAGGAGAAGAAGATAGTGAAGGAACGGAGATACAGAACATCACTATGTTTAAACTGATGCGGGCCTTTGAAAGGGCTATGCAGAAGTATAGTGACCGCATCAATAAACCGGTGCATACCGTAGTGCAGTATAACTACACGATGGAGCAAAGCCGTGACCAAATGCTGTCTATGGCAAGAGAGCATCGTAACCTGGCCTTTGAAAGAGTATTTGAAAAATGTGAGAACAGGGTACAGGCAATTTTTCTTTTCTTATCAGTATTAGAATTAGTGCAGCAGAAGTTTTTAAAAATTATGATCGGTGAAGGCAAAAACAATTTTATCATTGAGTACAATGAGCCGGAGAATCGTATTGCAGAATTAGAAGAAGACATTCAACCTATATAACAATTAAATTTTATAAATATGAAACGTTTCGCATCAGCTAATTGGAAAGGCTCCGGTAAAGAAGGTAATGGAACTAATACTACTCAATCAGGTGTGTTGAATAACACACAATATTCATTTAATAGTCGCTTTGCTGAAGGCATTGGCACTAACCCTGAAGAGTTGGTTGCTGCTGCACATGCTGGTTGCTTTACTATGAAGCTGAGTTTTGTAATAGGTGCAGCAGGATTCACCCCTGAAAATATTGATACAAAATGTACTATTACATTAGGCGATGGTGCCATTACATCAAGCCATTTGGAAGTAACGGCTACAGTACCAGGAATGGATGCAGAAAAATTTGCTGAATGTGCAGCAGATGCAAAAGCAAATTGCCCGATCAGCAAGTTGCTGAATACAGAGATTACAATGGATGCTTCTCTTGTATAATTTACAAAGTAAATAAAGTCATAAGTAAATAAGGTAGCCTAAATTTTAGGCTACCTTATTTACTTTATATACCAGCAACTTATTGCTACTCATATATCCAAAGGAGTACCGGCTTTTTTGATTCATTAATGATCGTTTTCAATTGCTTTAAAAAATCCGGTGATACAGTGGGGCAACCATTACTCTGGCAAATTTCATCACTTGTTTCTGTATCGGGTACACAGCTGTGGGCATGCAGCACCACTGTTCTTTCAAATGCTTTGTTGTTGGTACTATCCAATCCATGTAGTTTGTATGAATAACCAAACTTGCCGGTGTAAGAAGCTCCGATTTTGTATTTGCCCAGCGAAGTACAACCACTGCCCACTACATTACTGTATCGTCTTCCTTCCAGCCAATATTCAAAGCAATTGCCATGTGCCACCAATGCTTTTGACTGAATGCTATCTTTTTTCAGGTTATATATAAAGAAGCGATTTTGACCGGAAGCAAGGGTCATGTCAAGTAAGAAACAAATATTGTCGTTGTAACCTTTTTGAGAAACAAATTTTTTTGCGGCGATAGCTTTTTGTTCAAGTTTTTCGGCTGCTTTTTCATTGAGCAAATAAACTGCTTCTTTTTTTGGAAGATGTAATGCCTTGGTTTTCTCCCAGGCTTTGGTATGCGTAAACCAGGAAACAGCAAAAACTACAACGGTGGTTAAAAGTAAAAAATGAAGGATTTTCATTGAACAGCAGTTGAGTGAATGATGGAGATGCTTACTCAACGGAAATCCATAAAAATGATTTTTCAGACGAAGTTAAAGGTTTTAGAAAATATGATGTGTTCTGTTTATCCCATCAACTCACTCACCTTCACCTTATCCTTCATTATCTCCCTCACAGCATCTGCAATCCCTTGTGCATCATAACCACATTCACGGTGTAGTTCTTTAGGAGTACCATGCTCCACTAATCTATCGGGGATGCCGAGAATTTTTACATCATTCTTGTAACCATGCTGTGCCATAAATTCTAAGATGGCAGAACCAATACCACCTTCTACAGTTCCATCTTCTACCGTTACTAATTTTTCATAGTTACGGCAGGCTTCATGGAGCAACGTTTCATCCAACGGTTTTGCAAAACGCATATCGTAATGACCGGGATTCAATCCATCATTCTTTAATTCACGAATAGCAGAAGCGGCAAAATTTCCGGGATGGCCAAAAGAAAGTATCGCAATGTCTTTACCTTCTTTTAATTTTCTTCCGGTACCGATCTTAATTTCTTTCATTTCTGTTTTCCACTCCGGCATTACACCTTCGCCTCTTGGATAGCGGATCACAAAAGGGATGGTGGTAGATTCTAATTGTGCCGTATACATCAAATTGCGTAATTCACTTTCGTTCATTGGCGCACTGATGATCATATTCGGGATGCAACGGAAATATGGAATATCATAACATCCATGATGCGTAGGGCCATCATCCCCTACTAATCCTGCACGGTCGAGACAAAATATAACTGGTAGCTTTTGTATCGCTACATCATGCACCACCTGGTCGTATGCCCGCTGCATGAACGATGAATAGATATTGCAAAATACTTTCAATCCCTGTGTTGCCATACCTGCACTAACCGTTACTGCATGTTGTTCAGCAATTCCCACATCAAATGCCCTGTCCGGCATTTTCTCCATCATATATTTTAAAGAGGAGCCAGAAGGCATAGCAGGGGTAATACCGAAAATTTTATCATTCTTCTCTGCCAGTTCAATTATAGTATGACCAAATACATCCTGGTATTTAGGTGGTTGTGGTATGTCAAATTTTTTCTTCTGTATCTCACCGGTTATTTTATCAAACAAACCCGGTGCATGCCATTTGGTTTGGTCTTTTTCTGCCAATGCATATCCTTTACCCTTAGTAGTTATGATATGAAGGATTTTTGGACCGGGTATATTTTTCAGGTCTTTTAATGTATCAACCAGTTTGGCCACATTATGTCCATCTATGGGACCAAAGTAGCGCAACTTTAATGCTTCAAATAAATTAGATTGACTACTCACCATTCCTTTCAGGCCATCTGTCAATTTATGAGCCATGGCTCTGCTGAAATTTTTACCCACCGGTAATTTGCCAAGCAGTTTCCACACATCGTCTTTTACTTTGTTATATGTTGGTGAAGTGGCAATATCCGTAAGATATTCTTTTAATGCACCTACATTTGGGTCAATGCCAATCCCGTTATCATTTAAAATGATAAGCATATCTGCATTAGCAACACCAGCATGGTTCATTCCTTCAAAAGCCATTCCGGCCGTCATTGAACCGTCGCCAATTACGGCTACAACTTTTCTATCCTGTTCACCTTTATATTTTGCAGCCATTGCCATGCCCAGTGCGGCTGATATGGAGGTGGAGGAATGTCCGACACCAAATGTATCATACTCACTTTCGCTTCTTTTCGGAAAGCCACTTAATCCTTTATATTTTCTATTGCTATGAAAATTATCTCTTCTTCCGGTTAATATTTTATGGCCGTAGGCCTGGTGGCCTACATCCCAAACTAATTGATCGTAAGGAGTATTGTAAACGTAGTGTAATGCTGTAGTAAGTTCAACCACACCAAGGCTGGCTCCAAAATGACCGCCATGCACACTTACTACATCAATAATGTACTGACGCAACTCATCACAAACCTGGTGTAGCTTTTCACGGGAGAGTTTTTTCAGGTCGGCAGGTGAATCAATGGTCTTTAAAAATGGGCCTGGTGTGATTTCCATGTATGCTTTTTTGACGTGGCAAAAATACTGTTTTCCGTTCAGCCTTTTTTGCTAAAGATTGTATAACACTATTTTGGGAAGAAGGTTCTGAAATCCAGCATTAATGCCCAATCGGACTCATAAATGGGCTTCCATTTGTAAAAGTTATCCGCCACTGGTATATTTACAAGCGGTACCTCCTTTATTAATTGGGTAGCTTTGATTTCTATGTTTATAGGCAAATCGAGATATTGGGCATTTCAGGCCATGGGCTGGGGATCATTTATTCTGTTGCACCTGTTCTTCAACTGGTCGCTGGGTAAATTACAAACCGGTGATGACAGACAATTATTCTTTACCAAGATCGGCATATTTATCGTGTTGGGGATAGTGATGACGCATATTATGCGTCTCTTTATTATCCGGCTGAACCTGCTGCAAAAAAAGCTGGAACGCCAAATTGTACAGTTTGTATTGCTGACACTTGTTTTTTCTTACCTCAGCGCTTACTCAGATTTTTTATTGCGACAGGAGTTTGACCTGCTTTCTAAAAATGAAGGAGACCTGCTTCCTAAAAACAATATTGTTTTACTGATATTGAATAACTCACTTTCCTTTTTTGTTTACTATTTTATATGGAGTGGTATCTATTTTATGTATCACTACATTTCAAAAAGCAGGAAGCAACAATTGGATACACTGCGATTGGAGTCACTGGTGAAGGAATTGGAATTGCAAACTATCAAAGCTCATATCAATCCGCATTTTATTTTTAATTCGCTGAATAGTATTCGGGCATTGGTAGATGAAAATCCACAACGGGCAAGAAAAGCTGTGACCGAGTTAAGTAATATTCTACGCAGCAGTATGCAATCAGAAAAAATGGAAACGGTGCCGTTGGAAAAAGAATTATACATCGTAAAAGATTACCTGGCATTGGAGAATATGCGATTTGAAGACCGCTTAAAAATTGAGTATGATATTGATGATGATACGCTGAGCCAGCCGGTGCCACCAATGATGTTGCAAACATTGGTAGAGAATGCTATTAAACACGGCATCAGCAAACAAATAAATGGCGGTGTGGTGAAAGTGATTTCTGAATTTAAAAATGATTTTCACCAGTTGATTGTACAAAACACCGGGCAATTAAACGGCACTGTTAATACAGAAGGCTTTGGGCTTTCCAGTACCACCAACCGGTTAAGTTTGTTGTATGGCGATAAGGCGAGTTTTGGAATTAAACAAATAAATGGTTCATTAGTAGAAGCCAAAGTATTGATTCCAGTAAGTATCGATTAAGCTTTAGGTAGATATATTAACATTAACGAGAAAAACAAATAATATGAAAGCTATTATCATAGATGACGAAAGATTGGCAAGAGCTGAATTGAAAAAACTATTACAGGATTTTCCAGAAGTGGAAGTGATTGACGAAGCTGCCAATGCAGAAGAAGGCATCAGTAAAATCGAAAGCCTGCACCCTGACCTTATTTTTCTGGATATACAAATGCCTGGAAAAACAGGGTTTGATATGCTTGCTCAATTAGAAAGAACGCCGCAAGTAATTTTTACCACCGCATACGATGAATTTGCTTTGAAAGCATTTGAAGTAAATGCATTAGATTATTTATTGAAACCAGTAGAGCCAAAAAGACTGGCTGATGCGATTCAAAAATTACATGCATCAGAAAGTAAAGAGCCGAGGGCTGAAGCAGAAAATTTCAACAATAGCATACTTTCTGAAGCCGACCAGGTTTTTGTAAAAGATGGCGAACGTTGCTGGTTTGTAAAATTGAGTGAGATACGTTTGTTTGAAAGCGTAGGCAATTATGCCAAAGTATTTTTTGGTCCTAACAAACCACTTATTCTTAAATCACTCAATGCACTGGAAGAAAGATTAGATGAGAAAACATTTTTCAGAGCTAATAGAAAGCACATTGTAAACCTCCGTATGATAGATAAGATTGAACCTTACTTTAACGGCGGCTTGTTGCTGGATTTAAAAGGCGGCGAAAAAATAGAAGTAAGCCGCCGTCAAACGGTGAAGTTCAAAGAAATGATGAGTTTATAATAAAAATTCAAACCCTGTAAATGAAATATTCTTTTGTATCAGTAATATCCCTCTGCTCTATTTCCCTTTTTTTATTGTCTTCCAACTGTAGTGCGCAAAAAGGCACAACAGGTAGCAACGATATTAATACCATTATCAATTTAAAAGAAGTAGAACGCATTGAAAGAGTATTGGCTGCCGATGATATGCGGGGAAGAAGAACTTTTTCTCCTGAAATAGATAAAGCAGCAGATTTTATTGCAGCGGAGTTTAAATCCATCGGTTTACAAACATGGGATAATAGCAGCAGCTTTCGCCAGGAATTTGCGATGGTACGACCTAAGTTTATCAGCGCATCAGCTATTTTAGATAGAGTGCCTGTTGAACAAAAAGATATTATAGTTATTACTTGTGAATCGCAAATAAAAATTGATGACCGTTCCGGTTATGAAAAAGTATATATAAAAGCTGGTGCAAATTTACAAACAGCAGCAAGAGGATATGTCAGGGGTAGTAAAAACATGTTGGTATTAGTTGATAAAAGTTTTGCAAACGGTTTTGGTAATCTTGCGAGGTTAAAATCAACGATGTTTAAAACAGCTACCAATGTGGTGTTTATTTTGTCTGATGCAAATCCAGATACATGGTCGGTAGAAGCAACACATGAAATAACAGAACAAAAATTAGCGAACGTAGTTGGCATATTACCAGGGAAGTCTAAGAAAGATGAATATGTAGTTTTCTCCGGCCACTATGACCATATTGGTGTAGGCAAACCTGTTGATGGCGATTCCATTTTTAATGGGGCGAATGATGATGCCGCAGGAATAACCGGGGTAATAATGCTGGCGAAGTATTTTAAAGCATTAAATAACAATGAAAGAACCATTGTATTTGCTGCTTTTACGGCTGAAGAAGTAGGTGGTTTTGGCTCGCAATATTTTTCCCGCCAGTTTAATGCAGATAAAGTAATGGCGATGTTTAATATTGAAATGATCGGTACAGAAAGTAAATGGGGAAAGAACTCAGCCTACATTACCGGGTATGAAAAAACAAATATGGGAGAGTTATTAGCGAAGGATCTGGTAGGCACTGCTTTTCAATTTCATCCTGATCCTTATCCAACACAACAATTATTTTATCGTTCGGATAATGCTACGCTGGCAAGATTGGGAGTTCCGGCACATACCATATCTACTTCTAAAATGGATGTGGAGCCACACTATCATAAATTGACTGACCATGTGGAAACACTGGACTTAGTGAATATGACAGAAGTAATAAAAGCGATTGCACTAAGTTCAAAAAGTATTGTGGCCGGTACTGCAACACCGACTAGAGTGAAGGTGGAAGATTTGAGATAGTACATCTATTTGGTATGGCAATTATATTTCCCCTTTTCTAAAAACACCTATTTCGTTAAATTCTATTACATTTTTAAAGTCTGAATCCCAGATAAAGAAATTTTCTATTCCTATTAGCTTAATGATTGTTGCTTCAATATCATTTCGGCTCACTTCATAAGAGTTATTTCTGTTCAGCGATATATTGAACTTTTTGAAGCCTTTAAAATGGTTATCAAAGTGATTTATAATTATATTTAATTTTAAATCATCTGTAGTTCCGCCGTAAATCCACTCTACATCATCAATTAATATCCACTTAACATTTGATTGCAAATGTTTACTTTTTTCGTATATAACTCTTGAAGTCAAAGGAATATTGAAATCAGGCATTTAGTTTAACTGGCACACTATGCACTGCCGATGCCATCTCTTTAATCAACGAAGCATCTTTTTCAATCGCATTACCAACAACAATTACATCAGCACCGGCTTTGCAATTCAGGTAAGCTTTTTCAGGTTGTAAAATACCGCCGCCAATAATTAGTGGAACTTCTATGTGTTTCGCAACAGCTTCAATCATGCTTTCTGTAATTGGTCGCTTGGCGCCGCTGCCCGCATCCATGTAAATTAATTTCATGCCCAGCATTTCGCCAGCCATTGCAGTACACATGGCTATTTCATTTTTATCAGCAGGTACAGGAGCTGCATTGCTGATATAAGAAACAGTAGTAGGTGCACCACCATCAACTACGATGTAACCTGTAGGCATTATTTCTAATCCACTTTGTTTTACAAAAGGAGCAGACACTACATGTTGTCCAATTAGTAATTCAGGATTGCGACCAGAGATTAACGATAGGTACAATAAAGCGTCAGCATATTTGCTAACCTGTGATGGGCTGCCGGGAAAAAGAATAACTGGAATATCGCAGCTCTGTTTAATGTGCTGAACACATTCATCAAGGTGATTAGAGATAACCAGACTGCCACCTACCAGCAAATAATCAACTTTTGCAGAAGTAGAAAGTTCGATCAATTCGTCAAGCACAGCGGTATTAACCTTGTCGGGGTCAATTAACACTGCAAATGACTTTTTGCCGTGCTGTTTCTTTTCTGTCAATGTGTTATAAATCGCTGACTTCATCCGGTACCGCTTGATTATTGCAAAAATGCGAAAAATAGTTGGGTTTCAGGCAGGTTTGCAAGGCTTTGTTTCTACAACCTAAGGTAGGCTGCCGCTTGTAAAACATGGATTTTTGTAAACTGGCTGCCCCGTCCATTTACGTACTGGTTCAAATAGCCGATTTCAAGGTCAGCTTTTGAACTTAACCGGTAACCGGTGGCCACGTATAAACGATTTTGGTCGAAGAATTTTCCGTTCACTGCTTCGGTGTTGCCAAAGTTTACAAACACTTCGTTTTGTAAAGCAGCAAACATTCCTTTTTTAAATTCAGCTGTTGTTTTAAAGGGAAGAATATTGCGGATAAAATAACGAAAACGATTTGCATAATTAGGTCCGTCAGAAAGTTGATTGCCATCTATTACACTTTTTCCAATAAAACGTTGTTCAATTCTAAAGCGATGGCTGACTAAAATTGTTTTCAACTTATGAGTAAGGATTAATTGTTCCCAAATACGATGCTCTGGTGTATGTCCGGATAGATCCCCAACTATTTTTTTATTTCTTATGTATGCATGACCTGCGGTGATGATTATATTTTTATTGAGATGATAATTTAATCCTGTGCGAAACAAAAATGTTTGCAATTGTTTTATTTCATCGGTACTTCTAAATTGAACATCGTTATGAATACTTATTTTTTTACTTGTTTTGAAGGTATTAAATGAGCCAAGCCATCCCGTAAATTGAGATTGTGCAGTACAAACAGAAAATAAATGGCCGGATAAAATAATCAATGTTGTCAGCAGATATTTTTTCATTCGGCAAAAAAACGAAAAAACCAGGTTACTAAATTTTTATCATTACATTATTTCTGTATTACTTGATGGGCAAGGCTTTTAAGCAACTTAATTATTGAAACCCTTTGTGGTCAAGGGTTTCATGAAATATAATCTCAAAAAGCGATAGCTGTTTTGTGTTTCAGGGCCGCTATTTTTAACAGTATTT
The DNA here is from genome assembly GCA_964641575.1 of uncultured Chitinophaga sp. Taxonomy (GTDB): domain Bacteria; phylum Bacteroidota; class Bacteroidia; order Chitinophagales; family Chitinophagaceae; genus JJ008. The sequence continues at coordinate 11,802 of CAZXMP010000037.1, forward strand.
TTTTTAATAGATGGGAACGGATTTTCCAAAAAAAATTTACCCGAAACTCAAATCCCGGGTGTGAAGAAGTTCGCTAAGCCAATACAGCAAAGCACTTCAGGGCTGTTACAGGGTCTTATCCACACAATGTTAATATTTGAAGGTTTGATATTCTGCTTGTTAAAAATACTTTCGTAACAGACCTTTCGCCAGAGAGGTTTATTTTAAGAGTAGGACCAATAACCCGTTAAATTTTTCTTAGTTATGGCAAATAAAAAGCAAGCATCCGCCAAAAGCGGTTTGCAGTTCAGTCGTCGCTTCACCCGAGATGATATTAGTGTGTATGATATGTTTGAATATGATTACCGAACCTCGGTAATTCGTAATCCTTCTGGTGAAGTTGTGTTTGAAATGAACAATGTGGAAGTACCGAAGCAATGGAGCCAGATTGCCACTGATATTTTAGCACAAAAATATTTTAGAAAAGCAGGTGTACCACAACCCGATGGAAGTTTGGGAAGAGAAACATCTGCCAAACAAGTAGCTCACCGTTTGGCTCATTGCTGGAGAATGTGGGGCGAACGTTATGGATATTTTACTTCAACCGATGACGCACAGGTTTTTTATGAAGAGTTAGTGTACTCTATATTAAACCAGATGTGTGTACCTAATTCACCACAGTGGTTCAATACTGGTTTGCATGAAGTGTATGGTATTACCGGTAAGCCGCAGGGTCACTATTATGTTGACCAGGTTGATGGCGAATTAAAAAAATCGCAGAATGCATACGAACGTCCACAACCACATGCCTGCTTCATTCTGAGTGTGGATGACGATTTGGTAAATGAAGGTGGTATCATGGATCTATGGGTTCGGGAAGCAAGAATTTTCAAATATGGTTCAGGCGTAGGTACTAATTATTCTAACCTGCGTGGAGCCGGCGAAAAATTAAGTGGTGGTGGAACTTCATCTGGTTTGATGAGCTTCTTAAAGATAGGCGACAGAGCCGCTGGTGCGATAAAATCAGGCGGTACAACCCGTCGTGCGGCTAAAATGGTTTGTTTGGATCTCGACCATCCAGAAATTGTTGAGTTCATCAACTGGAAAGTAGAAGAAGAAAAGAAAGTAGGCGCATTGATTGCTGCTGGCTATCCTTCAGGATATGAAGATGAGGCATACAGAACTGTAAGCGGACAAAATTCTAATAACTCTATTCGTATTCCTAACGAATTCTTCAAAGTATTAGCAGAAGATGGTGATTGGGAATTGAAAGGAAGAATGGATGGAAGAGTAATGAAAAAAATTCCGGCCAGGGAAATTTGGAACCAGATCGCTTTTGCAGCATGGAGTTGCGCTGATCCAGGCACACAATACAACACTACTATCAACGAATGGCATACTTGCCCCGAAGGTGGAGAGATCAGGGCTTCTAATCCTTGCTCGGAGTATATGTTCCTGGATAATACAGCTTGTAATCTTGCCTCTGCCAACCTGATGAAGTTTTTCGATACTGAAACAAACCAGTTTGATGTAGCAGGATATGAATACAACTGTCGCTTATGGACGGTGGTATTAGAAATATCTGTATTGATGGCGCAGTTCCCTTCTAAAGAAGTGGCACAATTGAGCTATGAGTACAGAACATTAGGATTAGGATATGCAAACCTTGGCACCATGTTAATGGTTAGCGGAATTCCTTATGATAGTGAAGAAGCAAGAGGAATTGCGGGAGCTATTTCAGCTATCATGACGGGTATCTCTTACAAAACATCTGCAGAGATGGCTGAAGTACTCGGTGCTTTCCCAAGATATGAAGAGAACAAACATCATATGATGAGAGTAATGCGTAACCATCGCCTTGCTGCTTATGATGCTGACGAATATGAAAATCTGAGCTTGAAGCCAATGGGCATAAAAGCAAAATATTGCCCCGACTACTTATTGAAAGCTGCTTGCAAAGCATGGGATGATGCAGTGGAAATGGGAGAGAAGTTCGGTTATAGAAATGCACAGTCAACAGTAATTGCACCTACAGGAACAATAGGATTGGTAATGGATTGCGATACAACAGGTGTTGAACCAGATTTTGCATTGGTGAAATTTAAAAAATTATCTGGTGGTGGTTATTTCAAGATCATCAATCAATCTGTACCAGCCGCATTGAAAAACTTAGGCTATTCAACAAAGGAATCAGAAGCAATTATTAAATATGCTACCGGTTCTGCATCTTTTGCCGGAGCTCCTTTTATCAATCATCAAACATTGAGCGAAAAAGGATTTATCGCAGATGAAATTAAAAAACTGGATGCTGCTGCATTAACAGCTTTTGAAATTGGATTTGTATTTAATAAATATACATTGGGAGAAGAGTGCTTGCAACGCCTGGGCTTTACTCCGGAACAATACAATAATCTTGAATGGAGTTTGTTGGAAGCATTAGGATTTAACGATGACCAGATAGAAGCAGCGAATGATTATGTATGCGGAACAATGATGTTGGAAGGTGCTCCTTTGTTGAAAGAAGAACATCTTCCTGTATTTGATTGTGCTAATAAATGTGGAGCAAAAGGGAAACGATATATTCATGCACACGGCCATATCCGTATGATGGGTGCAACGCAACCATTCATCAGCGGTGCTATATCAAAAACAATTAATCTTCCGCATGAAGCGAAGGTGGAAGAAATTGCAGATTCATATTTATTAAGCTGGCAGTTAGGGTTAAAAGCAAATGCTTTATACCGTGATGGTTCTAAATTGTCTCAACCGCTCAGCAACAAATCTGATAAAAAGAAAAAAACAGAAGACAGTAAAGAGGTTGAAGCAGGGCAACAGACAACCGACAACGCACAACCGACAACTGAATCAAACATCGTAGACCTCGGAAAACTAACCGTTGAAGAATTATTAGAAGAAGTACAAAAAAGAGTACAAGCTTCTCCGGATACCAAACTGAAACGTAAACTGGCAAGTATCGTTGAACGCCGTGCATTACCAGCCAAGCGTAGGGGCTTTACACAAAAAGCAAAGATCAACGGGCAGGCTATATTCTTACGTACGGGTGAATATGGAGATGGAACATTAGGAGAGATATTTATTGATATGGCTAAAGAAGGTGCTACTATGCGTAGTATGATGAACTGCTTCGCTATTTCCATTTCTATAGGGATGCAGTATGGTGTGCCATTAGAAGAGTTCGTTGATAAATTTGCATTCACCAGGTTTGATCCATCCGGTTTTGTAGAGCATCCGAATATTAAATCAACTACTTCTATTGTTGACTTCATCTTCCGTGTGTTAGGCTATGAATATCTTGGACGTACTGATTTAGTTCATGTATTAGATAAGCCAGAAGTATTGAATACCGGCGCAGATGAGTGGGATGAAATCCCTTCTAATGGATTAGAATATGCTAAAGAACAAGAATTATCAAGTGTTCGTGTAACGCCATCATACGCTTCTGCAACAGCTTCTGTTGCAAAAAAGACACAAGGCGCAGCTGCAGAAAGTAGTATGGATGCTATGAATGCCATGAACAAAAAAATGCAGGGTGATGCACCACCTTGTACCAACTGCGGTCACATAACAGTGAGAAGTGGTACTTGCTATAAATGTTTGAATTGCGGTACACAGGGAGGTTGCAGTTAATACTTCTCTCTTTCTGTTATAAGAAAGAGAGCAAAGCAGCTCGGACGGAAAACCAAATAAAGTGTACCCATTAATTCTACATCCCGCCCCGATAAACGGGGCGGGATGTTCTTTTTTTTGATCTACCTGTCAATTTCTCCAACAAATACAAGTAAAGTTTCTATCAACAGCAAGTGAAAATCACCTGTAAAAAAAGACGATAACTCAGGTATTTCTTTATTTGAATTTGAGCAGGCGGGTATTACTTTTATCACATAATCTAATACATATGAAAACAAAAAACCTGCTTTGGCTTTTGGTCCTCATCATTATTTTAGAATCATGCAGCCGTGCTATGTCACCATACGAAGCGGCAAATCATCCCCGCGGAAAGAAATGCAGGGATATTAAATAAGCATTGAATTTTATTGGACGGAAAATGTAAGGTGGTTACGAATTAGTCACCACCAAATACATTGCTCACTGCACCTTCCAGCATCGGAAATTTTTCTACTACATATCCTTTGATGGTGGCAATAGCTTGTTTGGCCTGCTCGTCAGTAAGACCAGCTTCTGCTTTTAATTTGTCGATTAACTCTTGCATATTGTATAGTTGAAGTTCAAAATTAAGGAAACAAAAAATGCCGGTACTTCGACAAGCTCAGTATTCCGGCATTAATGATTTATACTCCCCTTTAGGGGCTGGGGGTTACGCCACTTTCAACAAACTCATCTTACTTGTATCAAATTTGCGACGGGCATATTCAATGTCAAGGGTAAACTGTGTTTCTTTAGAAGAAGGCAATTCATACATCGCATCTGTCAAAATGCTTTCACAAATACTTCTCAGGCCACGGGCACCTAATTTATACTCCATGGCTTTCTCTACCATAAAATCAAGCACTTCATTATCAATGGTTAGCTTGATACCTTCCAACTCAAATAATTTGGTGTATTGTTTTATCAATGCATTCTTTGGTTCGGTAAGTATTGCTCTTAATGTAATAGCATCAAGTGGATTTAAATGAGTAACTACTGGCAAACGACCTAACAATTCAGGAATCAATCCAAAGGTCTTTAAGTCTGTCGCATTTATATAACGTAGCAGGTTCTTCTTCATATTTTCCTGCAGCTCTTTGTCAACATTAAAACCAATTGTATTGGTTTGCACCCTGCGGGCAATTATTTTATCAACTCCATCAAAGGCTCCTCCGCAAATGAAAAGAATATTTTGTGTGTTTACTTTGATCAATTTTTGTTCCGGGTGTTTTCTGCCACCTTGTGGTGGAACCAGTACATCCGTTCCTTCCAATAATTTCAGCATACCCTGTTGCACACCCTCACCACTTACATCACGGGTGATGGATGGATTATCACCTTTACGGGCCACTTTATCTATCTCATCAATAAATACAATTCCTCTTTCGGCTGCAGCAACATCATAGTTACACACCTGCAACAACCGGGAAAGAATACTTTCTACATCTTCACCCACATAACCAGCTTCTGTAAACACCGTAGCATCTACAATAGCAAAAGGAACGTTCAACATACGGGCAATACTTTTTGCCAGCAATGTTTTACCCGTTCCGGTTTCACCCACCATGATGATATTGCTTTTTTCAATTTCAACATCATTGGATGTGTTAGTTGCGTCAGTATTTTTTTGTTGTAATCTTTTATAGTGATTGTACACCGCCACAGCTAGTGTTTTCTTGGCATCATCCTGGCCAATAGCATATTCATCCAGGAATTTTTTTATCTCCATCGGTTTCTTAACCGTCAGCTTGAAATTGGAATTTCCTTTTTCGTCTTTAATGGTCAGCTCCTGGTCAATAATTTCACGGGCATGCTCTACGCAATTCTCACAAATATGTCCTTCCTGCCCGGCAATAAGGATCTTCACCTCATCTCTGCTGCGGCCACAAAACGAACAATGTAACGGGTTCTTTGCCATATTCTGTTTTATATATAACGATGTAAAAACGTATTCGTAACTGCAAAATTATAAAACCGCCCGGTGATGAGCGGCTTTATTTATTTATTGAATCTTAAATATCTAATTAAGAGAGACTTACAGTTTATCTATCAACTTATCTGCTATACCATATTTAATAGCACCTTCAGCATCCATCCAGTAGTCACGGTCAAAATCCTTCATGATCTGTTCCACCGTTTTACCGCAATTCTTAGCTAAAATACCAGCACCAATTTTCTTCACTCTCATGGTTTGCTCGGCTTGTATTTCCAAATCGGTACTTACACCTCTAATATGTCCACCCAACGATGGTTGGTGGATCATCACTTCACCATGCGGGTAGATAAAACGTTTGCCTTTTACACCACCGCTCAGTAAAATGCTTCCCATAGAGGCTGCAAGTCCCATACAAATAGTACTCACCGGGCTACTGATCATTTGCATCGTATCATACATCACCATACCACTTGTTACCACACCACCCGGACTGTTGATGTAAAATTTAATTTCTTCACCGGGCTTATCTGCATCCAGCAGCAATAATTTACTTACAATGTCCTTGGCACTTTTATCATCCACCACACCCCAGAGATATACAGCTCTCTTTTCAAAGAAATATTTCTCTAGTTTCTTATTGAACATGCCCAATTCATTATCGGCTTTCGGACGTTCTTCTTGTTCTTCCTCTTCTTCATCATCCATTCTCCAATCGCTATGTAAAAAATGATTACGGTTCATATTGTAATTGTTTCTTTTTTAAAATTTTGTTTCCAGCTTAAGTTTTTCATGGCATCGTCTGTTGCCCGTCCGAATGGCAAGGCCGGGCGGACGTCGCACCCTTCATCGTTCTGTTCTCTACTCGGCTTTTCGAAGTATCAGCATTTGCAATTACCTATTGCCTATCGAACTTTTCAAATTTTCGGAGTATCCACTCCGAACTCAAGACTCTTTCTTCAACTTTCTCGGATTTGTCAACAACACTTCGTCCACCAATCCATAGTCTTTTGCTTCTGCAGCAGTCATCCAGTTGTCCCTGTCAAAATCTTTTTCAATTTGTTCAACAGATTTACCGGTATGCGCATTTACGACATCATACAATTCTTTTTTCAACTTACGGATCTCATTTACGGTAATTTCAATATCACTGGCCTGTCCGCCAATGGCACCACTTGGCTGGTGCATCATGATGCGACTATGTTTTAATGCAGCTCTCTTTCCCTTGGTACCGGCACCTAATAATACACAAGCCATAGATGCTGCTACACCAATACAAATGGTAGCGATATCCGGACTTACATATTGCATCGTATCATACACTCCTAGGCCGGAATAAACACTTCCACCCGGACTGTTGATGTACATATTTATATCTCTTGTTCTGTCGGTAGAATCAAGAAATAATAATTGTGCAGTTACAATATTGGCAATTTCATCATTAATAGGATAACCAAGGAAGATGATGCGGTCCATCATCAAACGGCTGTACACATCCATTACTGCCACATTCAGTGAACGTTCTTCAATAATGTTTGGCGTCATACCTGTTACCAGGTGCGAAGCATAACTATGTAATGTATTGCTGGAAAGGCCACGGTGTTTCACCGCATATTTTTCAAACTCTGAGTTAAATGTCATAGATAATTATTTAGTGCTGAACGTATTCAGTTCATCAAATATCCGTCCAAATGCCAAAACCACAAAATGTGTGACAGGTTATCACAAATTAATTGAGATAAATCGAATATATGTCGGTTAATCTGGCAGTAAAAAAGAAACGCCTCGCATAGACGAGGCGAAGTAATCTGTAAAGTATTTATGACCTAAGTCTCCCTCCTAAGCTTATCGAAGGATAGGAGGACGGGGCTATTAATGATGACTGTGCTGATGCGCCTCCACCATTTTCGTAAACTCTTCTGCCGTGATGTCTTTATCTGTAGGTTTTACCTGTGATGCAGACCATTCGAATATTTTTTGAGTTTGTAGGCGATTGTAAGCATCTTCCACATACTTTCTGTCTTTCATCATTTTTTCTACATAGTCAGCAACCCAGGGCTGGTCGTCGCTCAAATTTGCACCACCCATGTAGCTGAACAATTGATTCTTTGCAAAAGCCCTTACTTCATCTGGATTTACCTGGATGGCATTATCCTGAACAATTTTATCAGAGATCAAGGTCCATTTCAACTGGCTGATAAAAGTGGGGAATTCTTGTTCCACCTGTTCATCGGTTTTTGGCTCTTGATTTTTATCTTGTTCAGCTTGTGTTTTGATCCACTTTTTTAAAAATCCTTCCGGGAATTTAATTTCGGTATGATCAACCAATTGGTGAAACACCTGGTCATGTATCTGGTTGTTTGCCTGGCTGGTCCAATGATTTTCTATTTCACCTTTTACTTTCTCTCTGAAATCAGCTTCTGTTTTTACTTCTCCAGAAGGATAAAGTTGAGTAAAGAATTCTTCATTCAATTCTCTTTTCTCCAGCAAACCAACTTTTGTAATTTCTATTTTGAATGTTTTATCAGCTGCTGATGCCCCGTCTTTTAATCCAAGGTCGCTTATGATCCACTCTCTTTCTTTTTTATCAAAAGCTTTAGTTAGATCGGTAGTTTCAGCATCACCGGCTTTTTTTCCCATCCAATTTTTGCGATAACCTTCGGAAAAATATTTTACCAAAATTGAATTATCTTTTTTTATGCCACCTTCCACTTCATTGCCGTCAGCATCTACTTCGGTAAATAATACATTCAAAACATTGTCTTCTGTAGTTACTGTTTCTTCATCCTTCATATTGCCGTAGCGATTCTGCAAGCGGTCAATTTCATTATTGATCATTTCATCTGTAACTGTAACTATGTAGCGGGTTGTTTTTACTTTTGCCAGATCAGGCAACGTAAATTCAGGCTTCATGCCTATTTCAAATTCGAAAGAATAATCAGCAGGATTGTTTACATCTAATTGTTTGAAATCAGATTCCAGCGGAAGTGGTTGAGCAAAAATGTCAACTTTGTCAGTTTCAAGATAGTTAATCAGTTCCCTGTCAACAGATTTCAACACCTCATCAGTGAATAAAGATGAGCCGTACATTTTCTTGATCAATCCAGCCGGCACCATTCCCTTACGAAAACCGGGAATATTTGCTTTTTTGCTATATTCTTTTAATGCTTTTTCAAAAGAAGGGAGATAATCGGTCTTTTCTAATTTCACTGTCAGCTTTTCATGCAGCAGACCGATGTTTTCTTTAGTAACTGTAGCCATTGTAATTGATTATGTTCTTTAAGTTAAATGGTTAATTGGAGGTAGTTATGAATAACCAATCCACCAATTAACCAATTTTGAAGTAGTGCGGGTGGAGGGACTCGAACCCCCATGCCTCACGGCGCCAGATCCTAAGTCTGGTACGTCTACCAATTTCGCCACACCCGCAGTTATGAAATTCCAAATTTCTTAAATCTCAAATCCCAGTTTCCAATTTCGAAGCGCAGGATTGGAATTTGCGATTTTTCCCTTTGTAATTTTCGATTTGGGTTGCAAATGTATGTCTTTTCTATCTACAAAATTGTCTCTTTTTCACTAAATTCGTAGACAATGGAAACTGTAGCGCAGATACCCAAATACAATCTAAACGACGAAGAAGAGAAGAAGCTCATTTTAAGGGAATATCGTTCCCTGCTCAAGACCTTGAAAACGAAATTAAAACCGGGTGATAAAGACCTGATTCGTACCGCTTTTGAAATGGCTGCTGATGCTCATAAAACTATGCGCCGAAAAAGTGGCGAACCGTATATTCTTCACCCTATTGCAGTTGCAAAAATTTGTTCCGAAGAGATTGGTCTTGGAGTTCGTTCTACCATCTGCGCCTTGCTGCATGATACGGTAGAGGATACCGATATTTCACTGGAAGATGTAAAACGGGAATTTGGAGAGGAGATCACCCGGATCGTAGATGGTCTCACCAAAATTTCGAATGTAATAGATGTAAACGCATCGCAGCAGGCAGAAAATTTTAAAAAGATTTTGCTAACGCTGACAGATGATCCCCGTGTTATATTAATTAAGCTGGCCGACCGGCTGCACAATATGCGGACTCTCGACAGTATGAAAAGAGAGAAGCAATTAAAAATTTCTTCCGAAACTGTTTATGTGTATGCACCATTGGCACATCGCATGGGTTTGTACAATATCAAAACAGAAATGGAAGACCTGGCGATGAAGTACATGGAGCCGGATGTATATAAAGACATAGCCAAAAAACTGGCAGAAACAAAAAAGGAACGTTCCAAATACATTAATGAGTTTATCAAGCCTATTAAAGACAAGTTAGAAAAAGCACATCTGAATGCAGAAATATACGGTCGTCCCAAAAGCATACATTCCATTTCCAATAAAATGAAGAAGAAGGGAGTGGATTTTGAAGAAGTATATGATCTGTTTGCTATCAGGGCCATTCTTGATTCGCCACCGGAAAGAGAAAAGGAAGATTGCTGGAAAGTATATTCTATGATAACGGATGAATACAATCCATCACCAGAACGTTTGCGAGACTGGTTGAGCAATCCCAAATCAAATGGATACGAAGCGTTGCATACGACCGTGATGGGACCACAGGGAAAATGGGTAGAAGTACAGATAAGAACAAAACGGATGAATGAGATTGCAGAGAAAGGATTGGCTGCTCACTGGAAATATAAAGAAGGTACCAGCGATGAAAGCCGCTTTGATAAATGGTTTCAACAGATACGGGAAGTAATCTCTAACCAGGAAACAGACAGCATTGATTTTCTGCAAGATTTTAAAACAAGCTTTCTTGCTGAAGAAATTTATGTGTACACACCAAAAGGTGATGTAAAAATGTTGCCGGTAAGTTCTACCGCATTGGATTTTGCATTTGCTATTCACAGTGCAATTGGTGTAAAAACAATTGGTGCTAAAGTAAATCATAAACTGGTACCTATCAGTCACAAGCTAAATAGCGGCGACCAGGTTGAAATTATAACCAGCAACAAACAAAAAGCCTCTGAAGATTGGTTGGGCTTTGTAGTAACCTCCAAAGCAAAGGGAAGAATACGGGATGCATTAAAAGAAGAAAAAAGACAAGTAGCCGATGAAGGCAAGTACACGGTGCAAAGAAAGTTGGAAGGCATGGGTGTTTCAATGTCGCAGCATAATATTGATGAACTGGTGCAGTGGTATAAGCTTGGTTCTAATTTGGATCTGTTTTACCAGGTGGCTGTAAAAAATATCGATCTAAAAGAATTAAAAGAGTTTGCAGTAATAGGTGATAAAATAGATGCGCCGAAGCCAATAAAAGTATTAACGGAGAAAGCAGAATACAATCCCAACCAGGCTGCATCAAGAAAAGAAGCTGAGCTGGTAATTTTTGGGGAAAGCAGCGACCGGATAGTTTATAACCTTGCTAATTGTTGTAAACCCATTCCGGGTGATGATGTATTTGGTTTTATAACAACGGGTAAAGGATTAACTATTCATAGAACCAATTGCCCCAATGCTACCAAGCTGCTTTCTAACTATGGGCATCGGGTAGTGAAAACCAAATGGGCAAAGAACAAAGAAATTTCATTCCTTACCGGTATTAAGATTGTGGGGATGGATGATGTGGGTGTAGTAAATAAAATAACGATGCTGATCTCCGGCGAATTGAAAATAAATATTGCAGCATTGACCATTGAAGCAAAAGAAGGTTTGTTTGAAGGCAATATTAAACTCTATGTGCATGATAAAGAAGAGCTGGATAATTTGGTACGGAGCTTATTGAGTTTACCGGGTATTGAATCCGTAGAACGGTATGATATGGAAGACATTCCATCGTAAAAATGCGAGAGCCTGATTCTCAATAATTTTTTGTCCACAATCAAGAGCTTAAAAGTCGCTGCCACGGCATATTTTAATTAACTTGTAGCCCTGATTAGCGAAAGAATATTACCAGTCATTTACACTGCATTTATGAGATGGAAATCGTTGGGACTTATAGTTCTTATTAATTGTTTTATTTTTCTTCCCGGAAATCTTTCAGCACAAAGCTTCTCCTTTAATTGTAGCCGGGATACACTTATTGCTGGGTGTGACCCTGTTCCTTGTTTTACATTGAAAGGAATTATTCCTGATTTAAAAGGGCTTTCAAATACTTATAATATTAACCCCAGTAGCACAGTGTCAGGATGTGCTCCTGTTTATGTGCAACCTAATGATCCGGCAGGCACACCAACCAACTTAACTGTAGATGACACCTATAGCTCTGTCATAAATCTCGGTTTCCCTTTTACTTTTTTTGGAACCACATACAATTCTCTTATTGCAAGCACCAATGGATTAGTAAGTTTTGATGTTTCAAAGGCCGGTGGCTTTGCTCACTTTGCAGTGCCGGGAGATCTTCCTAGTGCTTCTTATGACAGGGCAATAATTATGGGGCCCTATCATGACCTGGATCCATCTATTGGTTCATCTCCAACTCAACGGATACAATATCAAAATTTTGGTATTGCACCCCACAGAAGATGGGTGTTTAGTTTTTATAAAGTTCCGTTGTATAGTACTTCCGGAATTTGTGATCCATTAATTGAAAATACCCATCAGATTATTTTGTATGAGTCTACGGGCATTGTAGAAGTGACGATTTTCAGTAAACAAATTTGTACTGCATGGCAAGGCGGTAAAGCAATGATAGGAATGCAGGACTTCAACAGAACACAGTCTATTATGGCTCCTAATCGTAGAGCATCTGATCCGCCCTGGGGTTCAATAGGCATGAACGAAAGCTGGCGTTTTGTTCCAGCCAGCGGCCCCTCATTATTTAAGAGAGTTGAGTTGACGGATATTGCAGGTACTATTATAACCACCGGGACCATTGTAGATATTGGTAATGGAAGATTAGAAGCATCCTTTCCAAATATTTGCCCACCAGCAGGTGCTACTACCAGCTATATTATCCGTTCAGTGTATCAAAAAATTGATGATCCGTTGGTAGAAATATTCGGAACAGATACTGTTCGTGTTACTAAAGGACCTCCAACCGATTTAAATGCAACAGCTACTTCAACTGCTACAAGTTGCGGCCCGCCTTCGGGAACAATTACGGTTAATGTACCAACAGGAACTCCTCCATTTACATATACATTAGATCCTGGGCCTGGTCAGGTAATTCAAACAGGTGCAAGTCCAATGACATTTACCAGCGTACCCGCAGGCCCTCATATTGTGTATGTAACGGATGCATCTGGTGTTTGTAACAGTACAGTTACTGTTTCAGTTACACAAAACAATAATCTTACTGCTAATATTACACCGGTTGCTACTTCTTGTCCCGGCGTAAATAATGGAAGTTTGACCATTACACCCACTATTGGTACAGCACCTTATACTTTTACACTCAATCCGGGCAATATTGTACAAACAGGTGCTACTGCATCATATACTGGTTTATCCGCCGGAGGATATACAATTACAATTATTGATGCAAGTGGTTGTACAACTTCACCAGCACTCAATGCATCCGTTCCTGCAGGTGCCGGATTAACAGCTAATACTTTACAAACAGCAACCACTTGTGCTGGCGCAACTAATGGAACAATAACGGTTAGTCCTACCAATGGAGCTGGCCCTTATACTTTTTTATTAGATGGACTAACTACTCAAACAGGAGCAACAACTATATTTACTGGCGTTGCTGCCGGCCTTCATACTATACGAATTACTGATGCGAATGGCTGTATTACTAATCCTGATCTTACAGTAAATGTTTTGCAAGGGGCAACCCTGGCAGCGACTACAAATACGAGTAGCACTTCTTGTAGTGGTGCTACCAATGGAACAATAACTGTAACACCCACAAACGGAACCGGACCCTATAATTTTGTGTTGAACCCCGGTACTATTACACAAACCGGAGCAACAGCAATATTTACAGGTCTTGCTGCTAGTGCATACACGGTTACGGTGACAGATATACCTACCGGATGTGTTAGTAGTCCGATCCCGGTAACTATTACTGCCGGCCCCGCCTTAACTACCACTGCTACGCATACAAATGTATTATGCAATGGCGGTGCCACTGGTTCTATTACCGTAGCAGTACCAGCTGCCGGAACAGCGCCGTATGAATATTCCTTAGATAATGCTATCTGGCAGCCATCAAATATTTTTAATGGATTAATTGCAGGAACGTATACTATTTATTTTAGAGAAAGTAATGGATGCTCCGGCCAGTTAACTCGAACTATAACTGAACCCTTAGTGTTAAATGCAACAACCAATGCAGTGCCTGTTATATGTAATGGTCAAAGCAATGGAATAATAACTATTACTCCAACAGGCGGTACTGCTCCTTATCAATACTCCATAGATGGTGGAGCTAACTGGCAGCCATCCAATATTTTTAATGTTGCTGCGAATAGTTATACTGTAACAATACGAGATGCAAATCTTTGTACCACCACGCAAACTATAACAGTAACACAACCGGCAGCTTTAACCGCAACCGCTGCCACTACCAATGCAAGTTGCAATGGTGGCAATGATGGAACAATAACCGTAACCGCAACCGGTGGAAATACTGCTTATGAATATTCGATCGACGCAGGGGCGAACTGGCAATCATCAAATATTTTTAATGTAGCACCTAACAATTATACTGTTAGTGTAAGAGATAATCTTGGCTGTACTTTCCAGTTTACTACAACAGTAGGTCTTACCAACGATCTTACTTTTATTCCGCAAATTGATGTAACGATTTGTGAAAGTAAATCGACCCAATTAGAGTTAGTTTCGAACGCCATTCAATATGCCTGGACACCAGCAACAGGATTAAGCAGTACAACTATTTCAAATCCCGTGGCTAGTCCTACTTCAACAACAAATTATACTGTTACGGCCACATTAGGTCGTTGCAGTGCTGATGATATTGTAACAGTAAATGTAAATGCAGCACCAATTCCAGATGCGGGTGCTGATGCATTTATTTGTTATGGGCAAACATATACATTACAAGGATCGGGTGGAGTTCAATATACATGGACACCTTCAACTTATCTTAATAGCACTACAGGTGCAAACCCTGTTTCAAATCCGGCAAGAACAATTACGTATACTTTGTCGAAAGTAGTTGATGCCAACGGATGTGAATCGTTAACAACAGACGATGTCATTGTGGATGTAACTCCGCCCATTAAAGTAAATACATTTCCATACGATACAATAGTGCATCCCGGGGATATCTTTCAATTATCTGCTATTGCAGAGGTAACAACTGCGAATAT
>CAZXMP010000038.1:0-9293 GCA_964641575.1 uncultured Chitinophaga sp.
ATGTACCGTTCATTGCAGCAGGAGTTCTCCAGTGATAAGGAGGCTAAAATGAAAAGCGATCAGGTGGATTTGACGAAAGGGGCTTCCGCTGAGGCAAAAAAGAAAAAAGAGGACGAAGAGATAAGCTTTAAGAAAGACGAAAAAACAGCGAAAGCTGTTAAGAAGGAAGAACCCAAGCCGGTTGTTGCAGAAGAAGTTCCCGTAGTGGTTGAAGAAAAAGCAAAACCTGGTAAAGAAGAGCCCATAAAAGACGAAGAAAAGGCGGAAGAGAAAAAAGAGGATGTAGTAAGGGTAGAGGCTCCCGAAGTGGAAGGGCCTAAAGTGATAACAAAAATTGACCTTTCTTCCATTGACTCTTCAACACGACCGAAGAAAATTATCAAGTTAAAGAAAGAGGAGCAGCCCGCAGCAGCGCAAGAGGCTAAACCAGTTGAAGAAGTAAAACCAGTAAAGGCAAAAGCGAAAAAGAAAGAAGAAGAACCAGTTACAGCAAAACCGATTGAAGAAGTTGCTCCTATAAAAGAAGAACCGGTTGCAGAAGATGGGCCAGCAGTTATTGAAAATATTGAAGTTGAAAAACTAACGGGTCCTAAAATTCTTGGTAAAATTGACCTTCCGGTTAATAATGATACAAGACCGGTAAAAGAAGAAAAGAAAAAGAGAAAACGTATTCCTATTGAAAAGAAGGATGCGAAGAGAGAAATCTTTATTAATAAAGATACTGCAGGTGGTGGTGATAGAAGGCAAGGCGGCGGACCAGGTGGTCCTGGTAATTTCAACCGTGGCCGAGGTGGCAACACTGGTGCTGGAGGCAATCGCAGACACACTGGTGCAGGCCCGGCAACCCGCAGGGAAGATAAACTGATTGACGAAAAAGAAATTCAAGAGAAAATAAAAGAAACACAAGCAAAACTTGCAGGTGGTGGTGCCCGTGGTGGAAAAGGTCTTAAAGCAAGACAGCGTCGTGAAAAAAGACAAGAAGCTGTAGATGCACAAGGAAACGTTGGTGATGATAACAAATTGCAGGTAACAGAATTTATCAGTGTAAGCGAATTGGCCAGCCTGATGGATGTAAGCTTTGCAGAAGTTATCAGCAAGTGTATGAGTCTGGGTATCATGGTATCTATCAATCAGCGTTTGGATGCTGAGGTGATAGAACTAGTAGCAAGCGAATTTGGCTATGATGTTGAGTTCATCAACATGGAGAAGCAAATGGAGATGGAAGAAGATGATGAGGATGACAATGAAGAAGATCTGGAATTCCGTTCACCAATTGTAACTATCATGGGCCACGTTGACCATGGTAAAACATCATTGCTTGATTATATCCGCAGTGCCAGCGTAGTAGCTGGCGAGGCAGGTGGTATTACCCAGCACATTGGAGCCTATCAGGTTACATTGCCTAATGGAAAAGAAATTACTTTCCTTGATACTCCCGGTCACGAAGCGTTTACGGCGATGAGAGCCAGGGGTGCAAAGGTTACAGACATTGCAGTAATAGTAATTGCAGCAGATGATGCGGTGATGCCACAGACCCGTGAAGCAATTAGTCATGCGCAGGCAGCGAATGTACCAATGATATTTGCGGTAAATAAAATTGATAAAGACGGAGCTAACCCAACTAAAATATACGAGCAGCTTTCACAAATGAATATTTTGGTAGAAGAATGGGGCGGTAAATTCCAAAACCAGGAGTTGGCAGCCAAGAGTGGATTGAACGTAGATAAGCTTTTGGAGAAAATATTATTAGAAGCAGAAATGTTGAACCTCAAAGCAAATCCACACAAGGAAGCCACAGGAACTATCATTGAAGCCTCATTAGATAAGGGCCGTGGATTCGTTGCTACATTATTGGTAGAGAACGGAACATTGAAGCCAGGCGATTTGATAGTGAGCGGACAATATTTTGGTCGTGTAAAAGCCCTCTTCAACGAAAGAAATAAAAAAGAAACGCAGGCTGGCCCATCTGCACCAGCAGTTGTATTAGGATTAAATGGTGCACCACAAGCTGGCGAAAAATTTAAAGTGTATGCTGATGAAGCAGAAGCAAAAGAAATTGCTAATCGCCGTGCACAGATATTAAGAGAGCAGGGTATCAGAACCAAGAAACATATTACATTAGATGAAATTGGTCGTCGTCTTGCATTAGGTAGCTTCAAGGAATTGAAAGTTATTATCAAAGGTGACGTGGATGGATCAGTAGAAGCATTAAGTGACTCATTGCAAAAATTATCTACACCGGAAATTTTAGTAAGTGTAATTCACAAAGGTGTAGGACAAATCAATGAAAGTGATATCGTATTGGCAGAAGCATCTGATGCTATCGTTATTGCCTTCAACGTTCGCCCATCATTGCAGGCATCTAAGCTGGCAGACAATGCCGGTATTGAAATAAAAATGTACTCAATCATTTACAATGCAATTGAAGAAGTGAAGAGTGCAATGGAAGGTATGTTGGAGCCGAAAGTACAAGAGAAGATTGTTGCCAATGTAGAGATCAGAGAAGTATTCAAATTTGATAAGGCAACAGTGGCAGGATGTGTGGTATTGGATGGCAAAATCAAGAGAGATTCCAAAGTTCGCCTTATCAGAGATGGTATCGTTACGTATCCTTCCGGCGAAGGAGCCAGTGCTGAACTGGGTTCGTTGAAACGCTTTAAAGACGATGCAAAAGAGGTGTTGTCGGGAATGGAATGCGGATTAACAATTAAGAATTTCAGTGATTATAAGGTAGGAGATGTGGTAGAAGCTTACGAGGTAGAAGAAGTGAAAAGAACACTGTAGCAAGTTGCGAGTTTTGAGTAACGAGTTTCAGGAAGACCCGGAACTTTAAGGCTCGCAGCTCGAAACTCATAGCTCGGGGCTATTCTCCCGAAACTTTTGTTAAATACCTTTCAAATTATCTCCTGTTTTTGGCAGGAAAAGTACTTTTGAACTTATGCGTTATACAAAAAGAATATTGACTGTCTGCTTTTTATTGTTTAGCGTTACCGCTATTGCACAATCATCGCAGGCAAAAAAAATTGTAGCAGATAAAATTTCTGCTATTGTAGGCGACAGAATTATACTACAATCAGATATTAAAAACTCCATAGCAGATATTGCCCGTCAGGGTGGTACTGTTCCTGATGATGCTCAATGCTTACTAATGGAGCAGGCGGTTATTTCTAAAGTATTGATGTTGCAGGCAGAAAAAGATTCGTTACCGGTAAGTGATGAAGAAGTGGAAGCAGAACTTGATCAAAAAATTCGCTACTATATTAACCAGTTGGGCACCCAGGAAGCATTGGAAGAAGTAGCAGGTAAAACTATTTACCAGATTAAAGACGATGCCAGAGAATCGGTGAAAGAACAAAAACTGGCTTCCGCCATGCAGCAAAAAATTGTAGGGGGTACCAGGATAACTCCCAATGAAGTAAAAGCCTTTTTTGATAAAATACCTAAAGATAGTTTGCCTTTTTATGAGTCGGAATTGGAAATTTGTCAGATAATTATTTACCCCAAAGCTTCCCGGGATCTAGAGCAATATATTATCGGGGAAATGAATAACTATAAAAAGCAGATTGAGTCTAAACTTGTAACGTTTGATCAATTAGCAAAAAAGGTGTCAGAAGATCCGGGTAGTAAGGATCGGGGTGGTCAGTACCAGATAAACAGGAATGAAAAAAGCTGGGATCCGATATTTATGTCAACTGCTTTTCGTTTAAAAGAAGGTGATATATCGGTACCTGTAAAATCAAAATTTGGGTATCACATTATTCAAATGGTTGAACGGAATGGTGATGATGCTATTGTTCGTCATATACTGCGCATACCTCCTGTAACGGATGATGAAATAAAACAAACCATCAGTAAATTAGATACAGTTCGCTCCAAAGTTGTTGCTGGTACCATTGGCTTTAACGAAGCAGCAGGAAGGTATAGTGATGACGATGCAGTTAAATTTGCCGGACCTTGTGTTACTGGCAGAGATGGATCCTCGTATGTTACAATTGATGCATTAGATAAAGACATGGTAACAATGCTGGCCAAAATGAAAGTAGGAGATATATCTCAGCCTACAGCTTTTACGGATGAGCAAGCCAAAAAAGGAGTTAGAATTGTTTATTTAAAATCCCGTTCAGAACCACATCGGATGAATCTAGACGATGACTACAGCAAAATATCGCAGTTCGCATTGGAAGAAAAGAAAAGCAAAACATTAGATAAATGGCTACAGACAAAAGTTCCAACCTATTATATAATGATAGATGGCGAAACAGGTAATGAGTGTCCTAAGCTTATGCGGTTTGCTACTGATACAAAATCATTTTAAAACTATTAATATTATAAAAAGCCGCCTCGTTTCAAACGTGGCGGCTTTTTTATTAAATGTATGGTGGTAAGTGTTTATATTAATTCAATTGTTAGTTTTTTTATTTTTATCTAGCTACTTTTATACAACAGCATAATAATCCTTATCAGCGAATTCCACTAGCAATGCCAGTATCTGATTATTTACAAAATGTATCCGGCTACTTTCAAAAATCAGGACAATTCTATTTTATCCTTGTTGATCAACAAGGATATTGTGTTGAAGCAAACCCTCTTTTTCGAACAATGGTTGCAGCGCAGCCAATGGCTTTTGCAGCCATACCTTTACAAAATTTTCTTTCAGAAAGCGGAAGTGTAAAGTATAAGCAAGCGGCTCAGTTCTGTTTGGAGAATCCTGAAAAAAGCACCTCTATTTGTCTCGATGTAATTGGTGTTAATACCACTAATACCATTAATTGGGAGTTTTCTGCCATTACAAACTATGGTGATGATACAAAATTAATTTCCGGAGTAGGCATTCTTGATACAGGTTCAAAAAGTGCTGGAGCAAGGACAGGAGAAATAATTGGAAGAGCGGCTGAACGAAATAAAGCTTATGAGCTTAGTGCCGAAGGGCTGTGGATGTTTGAAACAGAAGAACCCGTTTCTGTTAATTTACCTGCAGATGCAATCATTAACTTCTGGGAACAACATGCGGTATTGACCGAGTGCAATGAAAATATTGCGAAAATGTACGGATTTAATACTGCAGAAGAAGTAATAGGAATGAGACTGAATAAATTTATTGATTTCAAAAATTCTATTTGGATCGATTCGCTTAAAAACTTTATTCAAAACGGATTTAACGCAAGCAAAGTAGAAACAGTTGAGTTTGATAAAGATAATAAGGAGTTGTTTTTTCTAAATAATATGAAAGGTGTTGTGGAAAATGGATTCTTGAAAAGAGTGTGGGGAACACAGCATGATATTACCCAGCAACGTACAGCTGAAAAGCAGTTAAAGCAAAGCGAACTTTTTTATCGAAACCTCATTGCGCATTCTTTAGACGGCGTAATACTAACCAATGATGATGGCGTAATTACCTTTGCATCTCCTTCCATAAAAGAAATACTGGGTTATGAAGCAAACGAAGTAATTGGAAAAACCACTTTTGACTTTGCACATCCTGATGATCATGCTCTTGCTATCTCAGCTTTTAACGATGAGCTATTGCAGCAGCCAAAAAATAAATTTGTGTGGCTTCGTTTACAAAAGAAAACCGGAGAATGGATATGGTGTATTGTAAGAGGACACAACCTTAAGCATAATCCTTATGTAGGAAAAATGATGGTTTATTTTTATGATGACACAATGCGTAAGCAGGCTGAAGATGCATTACGCCAAAGTGAGCAACGCTTCCACCACCAGGCAATTATTCTTAATAATGTGACCGATGTAATTGTTACAACCGATGTAAACAGGATAGTTACTTCCTGGAATAATGTAATAGAAAAGCTTACAGGTATCACAAAAGAAGAAGCAATAGGAAAGCGATTTCGGGAAGTATTAGTCAGTGATTATTCTCCTTATACACATGACCAGGTTGCAGAAATTGTTTTTAAGGAAGGTATATGGCGGGGCGAAATATCATTTGAGGGTAGCGACGGGGAAATGAAATATTTACTACATACTGTTTCATTATTTAGGGATGAAGAAGGGAATATCATTGGTTTGCTGGGTGTAGGGAAAGATATTACCGAAAGAAAAAAAGCAGAGGCTAAACTTCAGGAAAGTGAATTATTCTATCGCAACATGATTTCCTATTCGCTGGATGGAATAATTATGACGGATAAAATCGGAAAAGTTATTTACTGCGGACCATCCGTAGCTAAAATTTCAGGGTATGAGCCGGCACAGTTACTTGGTCGTTCTTTTACTGACTTTATACACCCGGATGATTTGGCAGCCGCCACGGAAGCCTTTTCTCTTGAATTGGTAAAACAATCGGTATTAAAATACCTGCTTATCCGTCTTCGGCATTCAAATGGTGAATGGGTATGGTGTAGTGTAAGAGGACATAATCTTTTGAATAAATCTGGTGTTAATGCAGTAGTTATATATTTTACAAACGATTCAAAAAGAAAAGATATTGAGGATAAGCTAAGAGAAAATGAAAAGCAGTTTCGTAGTCTTATTCAAAATCTTCGCCAGGGTATTTTGCTACAAGATCAAAAGGGGCAAACTATTATCTGTAATCGGGCTGCTATGGATATGCTGGGCCTTACTGAAGAACAGCTTTTTAGTCAAACATCATTTGATCCAATATGGAATGTTATTTATGAAGACGGTACTGATTTCCCCGGTCATTTGCACCCGGTACCTGTTGCCATTCAGACAAAAAAAGCTGTTCAGGATATCGTAATGGGTGTGTTCCGGCCGGTAACCAATGACCGGGTGTGGCTGCTCGTTAATGCAGAACCGGTATTTGATGAACAACAAAATATTATCAATGTTATTTGCTCCTTTACCGATATTACTGAGCAAAAACGTTTGTCGCAGGAGTTAGTAGAGCAGGAAGTGCATAAACAAAAACAAATAACACAAGCTACTATTGATGGCCAGGAGAAAGAAAGGCAGCAAATAGGTAAAGAACTACATGATAATATTAATCAGCATCTGACTACTACCCGCCTTTATCTAGAAGTAGCAAAGGAAAAGGCAGCTGGCGAATTAAAAGAAATGATTGATCAGTCACACAAAAATCTTGTATCAATCATTAATGAAATAAGACATCTCTCCCAATCATTGGTGCCACCTACCTTGGGGGATCTGGGACTTATTGAATCCATACAAGAACTTTGTGATTCATTAAAAAGAGTACACACATTTAAAATTGAATTTCTCTATCGTTATTTTAATGAGCAATTACTGCCTGATAATTTAAAACTCATGCTGTTCCGTATTACCCAGGAGCAGATAAATAATATAATCCGCCATGCAGAAGCTGATACCATACAAATATGGCTACAACTAGATGCGGAGCATATTATCCTCACTATAATTGATAACGGAAAAGGATTTAATTCTTCCACTACCAAAAAAGGCCAGGGTTTTAATAATATCACTAACCGGGCAGCCCTTTTTAATGGCAAATTGGAGGTGGAAACCACGCCAGGCAATGGTTGTAAGCTTACTGTAGTTGTTCCGGTAAGGGAGAATTAACCCCAAACGAAATAGTTAAAAAATAGTGTTTATCGCTTACCTTTGCGCCTTCCATGAGTGATGCGATCAAACACGAATGCGGATTAGCATTCATCCGGCTACGGAAACCGTTTTCTTATTACCAGCAACAGTATGGAACAGTGCTGTGGGGGCTTAACAAGCTGTACCTGCTGATGGAAAAGCAACACAATCGTGGGCAAGACGGCGCTGGTGTCGCCTCAGTAAAATTAGATGTGGAACCAGGCTATCCATTCATGAACCGCATTCGCAGCAATGCACCGCAAGCCATTTCCGATATTTTTCAACAGATTGGTGCTGAAATTGCTGACCTCGAACAATACCATCCGGATATTAAAAGTCATCCGGGGTTGATGAAAGGCCATGTAAAATTTTTAGGTGAATTGCTCCTTGGCCATCTTCGCTACGGCACACAAGGAAAAAATAAATTAGAATACTGTCACCCATTTATTAATAGAGATACAATACCTGCCCGTAATCTTGCCCTGGCAGGAAATTTTAATATCGTCAACTCCGATGAGTTATTTGCATTAACAGGAAAAGAGCCACACCATACCGTTCGCTTCAGCGATCTGGCGGCAATGATAGAATTGATGCATACATTTTTATGTAAAGAAGATGAAGCTTCGCCACACAAAATGGATATTAAAAAAGTGCTTAAAAAAGTGTTGCCATTATTAGACGGTGGTTTTCATGTGGGCGGAATGACAGGTAATGGAATTGGATTTGTTTTTCGGGATGCACATGGTATCCGTCCTTCTTATTATTATATCAATGATGAAGTAGTAGTAGCTGCCTCTGAAAGAGCTGCTATCAGAACTACCTTTAATGTAGGTGAAAACGAAGTGCAGGAGTTGTTGCCCGGACAAGCATTGATCGTAAATGAAAAAGGAGATATTGAAATAGCGCAGATACTGGAACCCAAAGAAAGAAAAGCCTGCAGCTTTGAACGTATTTATTTTTCGAGAGGTAGTGATGAAAAAATTTATAAGGAAAGAAAAGCATTGGGCTATAACCTGAGTGAACCGGTATTGAATTCAATTGAACATGATTTAAAAAATACGATCTTCTCTTTTATTCCTAATACAGCCGAAACAGCTTTTTTGGGGATGGTAAAAGGGATGGAAGCCTATCTCAATAAAATAAAAACAGAAAGAATACTTAGCTGGGGTAAAGACTATGATGAGGAAAAGCTGAGTGAAATGATAAACCGCCGTATCCGGATTGAAAAAATTGCGATCAAGGATGTGAAGATGCGAACATTCATTACTGAAGATTCCGGACGTAATGAAATGGTGCAACACGTTTATGACATTACTTATGGTACGGTAAGAGCCGGGCTCGATACATTGGTGGTTATTGATGACTCCATAGTAAGAGGCACTACGTTGAAGGAAAGTATCATCAGAATGTTGGGACGATTGAAACCGAAACGCATTATTGTTGTTTCTTCATCTCCTCAAATTCGCTATCCCGATTGCTATGGTATTGATATGAGCAAGATGGGCGACTTCATCGCATTTAATGCAGCTGTAGAATTGATGAAAGAGAAAGGAAAAATGGATTACATGACGGAGTTGCTGGAGAAATGTAAAACACTTCAGCGAAATGATCAGTTGCATGCAGAGAATGTAGTAAAGCAACTCTACAAGCAATTTACTACCGAAGAAATTTCTGCTAAAATTGCACAATTGATAACACCTGCGGGCCTTGATATTCCTGTGAATGTTATTTTTCAAACTATAGAAGATTTACATAAG
>CAZXMP010000038.1:9303-26548 GCA_964641575.1 uncultured Chitinophaga sp.
CGGTAACTATCCTACCCCAGGAGGTAACAAAGTGGTGAATAAGGCTTTCATGAATTACATGGAAGGAAAGAATGTAAGAGGGTACTAAAGAAACCACTTCATATTCATTATTCTGCTTATCAGAATTTTTAATTTAATAAAAAAATTGCTGAATGAAAACATTATTACTTGTTCGTCATGCAAAAAGCG
This sequence comes from uncultured Chitinophaga sp., assembly GCA_964641575.1. Lineage (GTDB taxonomy): Bacteria > Bacteroidota > Bacteroidia > Chitinophagales > Chitinophagaceae > JJ008. The sequence continues at coordinate 9,493 of CAZXMP010000038.1, forward strand.
ATTGGAATAACCCCAGTCTTAGTGATTTTGACAGACCACTAAATGAAAGAGGAAAAGAAGATGCACCTGCCATGGCACTTCGTCTTGATAAAAAGAAAATTAAGATAGATGCTTTTATTGCCAGCCCGGCCAAAAGAGCCAGGAAGACGGCCACCATTTTTGCAAAACAATATGGCATGGATAAAGACGATATTATTTTCAGAGATGAATTGTATGGTGCTGCTACTACTGTTTTTTATGATGTAATTGCTACAGCTGATAAAAAGTTTGACAGCATTGCTATTTTTTCTCACAACCCCGGCATCACAGATTTTGCAAATTTACTTACCAATACAAGGATTGATAATATTCCAACCTGCGGTGTGTTTGCCATAAAAGCGGATTGTAAGAGCTGGGATAAATTTGCCGATGCAAAAAAAGAGTTTTATTTTTTTTACTATCCTAAAGATGGTTTGGGAAGTTGAGAAAGAAAATGATGAATTGTTTTTTGCAAGTCATCATTAGTGTTAGCAGGAAAGGATGTATAATTAAAATTTTTTGCTGATGAAAGAGATTCTTCTAATGAAAATTTATCCTGCTCAACTGTAAAAGCCATTTTGTTTTCCATTAAATATTTCCCCAGGTATTCTTGTTCTGTTTGACCCGGAGTAGGTATTAAAATACTTTTCTTTTGTAAGGCGGCAATATCCATAACCGTACTATAACCACTGCGACTGATAATATATTCTGCTGCTTCCATTTCTTTATTTAACTCTGCTGATGGCAAATGATTATAGAACTTAATCATATTGGTAGATGGAATCAGCGTAGCAGCACCCGGTAAGCCTCTTACTATAACCGCACTATGATTGTAATGTCCAATCAAAGCAATTATTTTATTTTCTAATAATGTGCGTTGCGGTTCTGGTCCTGATAAAACAACAAGCAATTGGTTTTTAGTTTCAATCGTCCCGGTTGTTTTTAATCTTGATAAAGAGCCGATGTATTGAACTGGGATTGTTGGTTTTTTTTCAGGATGCGATAATTCGCCAGCTAAATTTTTTTGTGATGCCATATCCGGTACCCAGCAAGCAGTAAAACGATTGATGTAGTTGTAATTTCTTTTTTGAAGAATTTTCTCCGGCCATTTACCTAATGGACTTTTTATTTTTAGTTGATGAGTGATAAAAATGCACGGCACTTTAACATGATGAAGACCATACCGGTTGTCGCTGACGACCGCATCAAATTTGTGTTCAGCAATTTTACTGAGTAGCCATTTTTTTTCTTCTTTTATCCGCTTCAAAATTTTTGGCGTTTGAAAAAGCATGTTCTTCAACAGCCCCCATGCAGTGGCTGCATACCGAACCCGGTAACCGGGCAATTCCAGAAAAGAAAGTGTAGGAAATTCGGTCTTCAACAAAATTTCCTGCTGCCCCTCGCCAGCCAGCCAAACCTCTGCACCCTGCTCCATTAACTCCCTGATAATGGGGATACAGCGGGTAGCATGGCCAAGCCCCCAATCGAGCGGCGCCACCAGGATGCGTAGTTTTCTCTGTTTTTTTTCCTCCAAAGGCTGATCCATGTTAATTTTTTAGCCGTTTTCGTTCAACGGCATACTAATTTGTTTGTAAAATAGTTTTAATTTAGAACTTACAATTATGAAGACAATCAACAAAATAGCCCTTTTACTGTTATTAACAGGAACGCTATTGATTTCTGCCTGCAATAAAAATTATTATTCAGGTTCTGGTAAAGGAGGTAAAGGCTGCGGCTGCCCCAGCACCAAGGGAATGAGTGGTTATTAATGTTCTGATTAATCTATGCTAAACGCTAATCGTGACATATTGGTGCTGCTAAAAAATGAGCTTTTAACAGAGCAAGAAGTTGAGCATGAAGTAGAGGCATTGAACATACTACTCAAACAGGTTGAAACGGACGAAGCTTTTTGCAAAGCTCATGAACTGGTGAACCGAAACAGGATCACTGCCAACCCCAAAAAAATTCTGAAAGAATCCCGCTTCTTTTTAATGAAACCATTTCGGTTTTTGATAAATAAAAACTGATTTAATATCAGGAGAGCTTGATCAAAGCTTCTCTGAGTTTATCTATCATTTCACCGATCTCTTCTTTTTTACAAGTACCAACACTAAGCCGGTACCACGGCGAACTTTTATCTGCACCAAAAGCATAGAAAGGAACAACGGCAAGACCCGCTGCACTCAATAAGTAAGCTGTCACATCAGCTTGATTTTCCAACAACTTTCCTTCAGTTGTTTTTTTACCGGCAAGATCAACTTTTATAGTTAAGTAAATAGCTGCTTCGGGAGTAATAGCATCAACAGAAAATCCTTCACTTTTTAATTGTGTAAACCCATCATAGATGGAACGTAGCCGTTCTTCAATTTCATTTTTGAAATGCGATAGGTATGATTTGATACTTTCTCTTTTGCCCAAATAATTTGCCACTGCCTTTTGCTCTGCCATGGGTGCCCATGCACCAATATGTGTAAGAATAGCTTTCATTTTCCCGATTATCGTTGCAGGGCCCATACTCCAGCCAACCCGAACACCAGTAGCAGCAAATACTTTGCTGATAGCATCAATGTAAATAGTGTACTCTCTCATTTCACTTCTCAGAGAAACGGGATCGTAATGTTTAATAGCACCATAAGTAAGATGCCAATACATTTGATCGAACATGACATACAGTTTCTTTTCACCTTCCCCTCTTCTTTTATTTTCTGCAATTACTAAATCACAAATTGCTTCCAGCTCTTCTTTTTTAAATGTAGTGCCCGTTGGATTTTGCGGCGAGCAAAGTGCAATTAAAGTAGCTTTTTGTATATGCGGCGCAATGGATGCTGCGGTAGGCATAAAGTTGCTGGCCGCAGTAGCTTCCACTACAATATGTTCTCCTTCCACAAAATGTGTGTAGTGATTATTATTCCAGGAAGGAACAGCATAAATAATTTTATCTCCTTTATCGCAAATAGCCCGGAAAAATGCATAGATCAATGGACGACCACCGGATGCCACTAATATTTCGCTGATGCCATAATCCAGCCCTTCTTCCTCTTTTATAAAAGAATGAATCGCTTCCCGCAGATCAAGATTACCTTCTGCAGCCGGATAGTTGGTAAAATGTTTGCGATAGGCTTCTACAATCGCATCTTCCAGTTCTTTAGGAATAGGAAAAATGGAAGGATCAAAATCTCCCACGGTGAAATTATAAATACGTTCACCCTGGCGGATCTTTTCCCGGATCTCACCACCGAGTTTTACAATTTCGGAACCGATCAATGTCTCTGATAAATGGGACAACTTCATAACCTGGCCTTTGGCGCAAAAGTAAAGGGATTGCAGGATATTGCAAGGGAGTGTAGGATTAGAAGGGTATTATATTAAGCTGACCGTTCTATTACAATTTTGCTATTGTCATAATAGTCGTACTTCACAAATATCTCAGACCCAGGTTGGTATTTGCTGGTGGAAGCCTCGCTAATAACTCCTTTTGTTTTACCACTGAAAGAAACACTGTTTTCCGGCAACACTTCTATTTCCAATTCTACAAATGGATTATTGCCGTTTACGTTTACACCCAACCAGGTGTACCTTTTTACAATGGCTCTTGCTGATCTGCCGGATGCGGTAAGTGCTTCATTGTCTTTCTGCAATTGTTCCAGCTCTGCTTTTAAAGCAGCTTCATTGGGTGGAGAGGCAGCATTGCTGTTTTGTTGTGTACGACTAAAATCAACCACCACATTCATTTCATTTTTCGGATCAATTTTTACCGGCAATTCCATTCCCGCCATATAGATGCCGGGATTTATTCTTGATACCAGCACCCGGGTCTCTGTGGTGTAGGTTTGACCGAATTCATTTTTTACTTCCAGTATTAATTTTACTTGCGGGTGATTATTAATGGTAACGCCGGTATCCCGTACTTCCAGAACTTTTGCTTTGCCTGTCAAGCCTGTTTTTTGCAAACGGCTTGCATTGATCATCGGTTTAAAAAATATCCGGTAGAACAAATAGAACATACCACCAAAAAGAACCAGCATGCCCAACCCGATATAAATACCCGTGGGGCCTGCTGTGGCAACTACTGCTCCTACACCCACTAATAAACCGATGATACCGCCGATGATACCTATCCAAACTCCAGCATTCATTTTTAGCATAAGGGGTGATTTTGGAATAGTAAATTAAATAAAATTGTTGGGAGAGGTTTTTCAACAGGCTAGTACAAATAAAAATAGTAGAAAGTTTTTTGGTTTTAAGTAGTTACAGTTTCCTGTGTTTATTCTTTATCGCCAAAAAATGATTTACGCAAATAATAAAAACCTTCCCAACGGCAACCACCGTCCCCGACCTTTACGTTTAGATATTTACCTTTAATGTCATACCAATCTCTCGTTGTGCAGCCGCCTCCAGTTACAAAATTTAACTCATTTTCAAATCTAATGAAGTCCTGGATATTTTTATTTGTCAATATGACAGATTTTAAAAGACTGTCCCCTCTAATTTGAAATTTCGTTTTTCTTTTTTTTGTGAAATAGTTTCCATTTACATCATAAAGTTTTGCCACATAATTATTAACTTCTCTCCTAATTAATATTTTGGAAACCGTTGTATGAAAACAGCCTTGTGAATGAAAGTTTATTGAGATAGTGTCTTTGTCTTGAAGTTTGGACAAAGTGTTTTGCTGATATTCTACTAAAGTGTCAGGACAAATAATAATAGAATTTGTTTTTTGATCTATTAATAAAATTTGTTTTACTACAAGTTGGTTGAAATTGTTTTTATAGACCAACTTGTAATTACTTGTAATTACATTTTCAATTTTAATTGGAAATTTTCTGTAATGTCTTGGTATGATTTTAAAAGCAATTGTGTCTTCGGGTAGTTTATAAAAAATCACCGTGTCTGCTCCATACCAAGAATAAGCTTCCTTTGTTCTACAGTCCCCTGTAGTAAGTATAATGGTTGTAGCCTTCTGCCCAAAGGAAACAACGCAAAAAAGTAAGAGAATGAGTTGAAGTATTAATTTCATTTTAAATTACGATGTCAGGGCTGTCCAATTATTATGGAGAATCAAATATAATTAGAGTCGACTCCTAAATATACGCAACTCCTCAAAAATATATTGCAACTGAATCGTTATTTATCGAACAAAAAAGGGCTGCTTTTCAGCAACCCTTTCAATAAAAATTTAAAACTATTCAATTGGTTTATAATCTTTAAATAAATTCAATTTTGTTCCTTCTGCCTGTTGGCGATAAGCAGCCCATTTAGTGCTATAAAAATTATTGATACGTTTTATTGTCTCATCAATTTTATTTTCTGCATTTATTATTAACTGTTCTTCCTGTGCACCCGGTGCAACATTTTTAGAACCGATATATTGCATAGCAACTTGCATACTTCTCATAACAGTTGGGCCTGCATCTCTATTGATACCTTGTTTATCAGAAACTTTCCCACTGATCGTTTCCCGGATGGCTTTAATGCTATCCTGCATGGCTTTTGTTGACTTACGAAGTGAATCAACATCTTTACCGGTAAGATCTTTTAATTGCGCCATCATTTTAGTACATACTTCATCACTTTCTGTAAGCTGGTCCATTGCATCAGTTAGTTTGTTAGCACTTTTGCGAATGCGATCATACATACTTCGCTGCGCCAATTTTACACTGTTGCGGTTGCCCAATCTTGGATCATCATTCACCGTTACAAAAGTAGAATCCATGTCTTTGTTCAATGTCAACACCACTTTGTAAGTGCCAGGCAATACCTGGAAGCCACCGGGCTCCGGTGCGCCGGGTCTTGGTTTTGGTGAGCCGGGTTGACGGAAACCTTTTTCTTCCATGTTCCAATACCTGCGATTGTATCCAGAGTCCACTTTCCATTTTAGGTTCCTGATATTTTCGTTTTTATCATTATAGATTTTTACCCAAACACTATCGGCTTTTGCTTTTTTAGTATCCGTATCAGCAGCATGATTTACAAAGAATGTAATGGCTGCACCACGGCTACGGTTGGCTGCATCCCATAACCCCATCGTACTCCATTCGTATCCGGGAGCTGCACGGTATTGCGACTGGTATGCAGCAGGAGCAGTAAACACTGTGAGTTTTTTTGTCAATGCTCCTTTATCAGCAGCAGCTTTTCTTAATGGACGAATATCATCCAATATCCAAAGTGAACGGCCGAATGTGGCGATTGCCAAATCAGCTTCTCTTTCTTGTATTGCTAAATCATAAGTAGATACAGAAGGATAATCATTTTTCCATTGCTGAAAATTGGTGCCATTATCTAAACTTACCCAAAGACCTTGTTCTGTTCCTACAAAAATTAAATTAGGTTCTGTTGGGTCCTGTATCATACAAAGTGCATAGCCAACTACTTTTTTCTCATCTACTAATCTGGTCCATGTTTTACCAAAATCAGTAGTGCGGAAAATATAAGGTTTAAAATCACCACGGCGATAATCGTTAGCAACAACAAATGCTTCTCCTGCATTATATCTTGATGCTTTTATTTGTGGCACCCATGCACCAATTGGTAGACCCGGAATTTTCCCTCTGAAGTTGGTCCATGTTTTTCCCCCATCCGTAGTTAACTGCACATTGCCATCATCGGTGCCAACCCATATCACTCCTTTTTGTTTGGAAGAAGGTTCAATAGCTAAAATGGTACAATGATTTTCTGCACCGGTTATATCGAGTGTTAATCCACCCGTTGTGCTTTGATCCATTTTTGCAGAATCATTTGTGGTTAGATCTGGTGAAATAGTTTCCCAGCTTGCACCCTTGTTGATGCTTTTATGTACATGCTGACTTCCGTAATAAATCGTTGCCTTATCAAATGGGTCTTGTGCAATGGCTGCGTTCCAGTTAAAACGATATACTTTCTTTTCATCGGTACCTAAATACGGAGGACGAATATTCCAACGTTCACCGGTTTTGTAATTCATGCGGCCTACATTTCCTCCCTGGCTCATACTATATACCCATCCATCTCCATCAGGGTCGGGCATTGCATCAAATCCATCACCGCCACCAATATTGCTCCAATAGTAATTTCTGATACCACCATTGGTAAAAGTATAAGCAGGGCCATGCCAGGTTCCATTGTCCTGCATACCACCCATTACATTATACGGAAATTCATTATCAACATTAATGTGATAAAATTGTCCTACTGGTAATTTCTCATCAAACACCCATGTTTTACCACGGTCTCTTGAAATACCAATGCCGCCATCGTTTCCTTCTATGATCAGATTCGGATCTTCCGGATGTATCCACCAGGCATGGTGATCGGGGTGAATGCCACTATATGGCAACATGGTAGAAAACGATTTTCCTCCATCCTCACTAAATGTTACGGTGGAGTGTATATCATAAATACGATTTTCATTTTTAGGATCCACATATATTTCCTGGTAGTAGAAAGGGCGGTCTGTAACTTCTGCAGGATTACTATTTACTAATTGCCAGTTAAAACCACCATCATCACTTTTATACAAACCATTTTTGGTGGCTTCTATTTTTGCATACACTCTTGAAGGCATGCTGCGGGCAAATGCTATACCGATACGACCTAAATTTCCATCAGGCATTCCATCTTGCTTGCTTAAGCGTTTCCAATTTTTTCCACCATCAATTGTAATGTACATACCACTGCCAACACCGCCGCTTGTCATTCGCCATGGCTGGCGGAAATGTTGCCACATAGAAGCAATCATTTTATTTGGATTGGAAGGATCCATAACTAACTCAGCACAACCAGTAGTATCGTTTACAAAAAGAATACGATTCCATGTTTCGCCACCATCGGTTGTTTTATAAACACCTCTTTCAGGATGCTGTGCATACGGATTACCAATGGCAGCAGCATATACTGTATTAGGATCAGTGGGGTCAATAATTACACGATGAATATTTCTTGTTTTTTCCAGGCCCATTCGCTTCCAGGTTTTGCCGGCATCCAAACTTTTATAAATGCCTTCGCCAATATTTAAGGAGTTGCGTGGATTACCTTCTCCGGTTCCTGCCCATACAACAGATGGGTTTGATTGTTGAATAGCCAGCGAACCAATATTTAAAATGGGTTGATCATCGAAGATCGGTTTCCAATCAGCACCACCGTTTTCTGTTTTCCAGATGCCACCAGAAGCAGCACCGAGATAAATGATCGACGGATTTTTGTGTACTGCATCAATCGCAACAATTCGGCCACTCATACCGGACGGGCCGATATTACGGGCCTTCATATTTTTAAATTGATCTAACGAAACTTTTTGCGCAACGGAAATAAGACAAAATGTAAATGACAGTAATAATAAAACCTGTTTTCTCATGTATGTAAATTTTGGAGCTTAAACTTACTGATAAAAAAGGAGTATGTAAAAAAATGGGATGGATGGTTTGAAGAAGAGTTTGGTCTTTGCTTTTAAGGGGATTGGGAAATGTTACAAATTCGTAAACATCGATATATGAGCTGTTTACTTAGGTGATGTATTATCAGTATTTCTAACATTTCATACCGGAGTTTGGTCAATTCGTTAAGGTATGGGTTTTTGCATCCGGATTGAGTGATAATATTTGTGGAAACAAAAAACCTTATCATGACAACGAGTTCAGATCAAAAAACTAAAAAAATAGCCCGGTTATTTTTTGTAGCGATGTTTATTTCGGTAGTAATGGCCGCATTATTTTCTTTTACTGTTTATAAAAAGATAAATGAGGAGTTCTTAAAACAATTGGGCATTACAAAAACGGATGCGAATAGTAAAATAACCAATAGTATTCTTGGCGGCTATTTAGATCAGTACGGTGTGCGGAATGCAAAAAACATTGTATCGGGAAATCGTACCGCGGTAACTAAAAACTTGTTGGTATATACTAAACAACATGTAAATACTTCTGCGTTTACAAAAGAGTACAATGCACTTCGTGAAAATCAAAAGCCAAAACCAGCTATTGCACAAACGCCGGAGGATATGCAACAGCAAATGATAGCACAAAGTAAAAAAGGCATTGCTGATCTGGAAGCCAGTATTAAAAAGGCAGATGCAGCCAACAAAAAAATGTTTGAGGACATATTGGTAACTGCAAAAAAACGTCTGCAAGAGGCTGAAGATCCTAACAATATAGGAATAGCTAATTACAGGAAAAATTACCCTGCACTTGTAAAAAATTTCGAAGCAGGTAATCAAAAACAATTGGCAGACTGGGAGATAAAATATCCTGCCAATCATCAGCAGTTTATAAAAGGACGGTTATTGCAATTTTTAGAGGAAACAAAAGATATTGACTACAACGCAGAACTGTTTACGAAAAATGGGAAAAAGTATTTTGTAAACAAGGCTTATGAAAGCAAAGGCAATCGCTGGAAGATGGCTTTTAGAGCCGGGAAAGAAGTGGTAGAGCCAGCCAGGGAATTTGTTCAGCAATGGATTGCTGAAATTGAAAATTAGAGAGTTCTTTTTAGTTTGTTTGATAAATAAATGGTTTACATAATTGTGTAAACCATTTTTTTTTACAAAAATAGCTATTGTGTTAAAGGCTGGCTTTTCTCAATTGTAGATTTTAAATTGCTTAAGCCATCTTCAAAATCTTTTCCAATTTGTTTATCCATACTGCTGAAGAGATTAAAGATATTGCCGGGTCTTGGCGTGGCAATAGCAAAATCCCAAGTAACGGTTGTATTTGATTTTTCAGTTTCATTCAACAGTATCGTTGAGGTGGCATTTATTTTCCGGGGTTTTATAAAATGAAATTGCTGAACTATGCTTTTATCTTTTTCCAGTGCCGCAATTTCAATTTTTCCTTCCCCTGATATTTCCGGATGTCCTTTCCATGAAGTAGCGGCACCAATAGTTCCATCGGTGCCGGTAAGTGTATAAATGGCCGTTGAATCTTGCTGTGTCCATACAGACCATTTGTTGAAGTTCTCCAGCTTTTCAACATAATTATATATCACAGCTGCGGGGGCATTAATGGTTATGGTGCGACTAATTTTTTGATTGGTAGGCAGCATGAATGTCATTATTGCTATGGTAACAACCACAGCCAATAAAAAGAATACGAAAAGCCGGAAAAACTTCATGTAGGTTATTTAAGTGTAGGAATTAAGTATAAATTAAAATCCTTTTAATGGGGCATCTTCTTTTTTATCTGGCTTTAATGTTGCCCGGATATAACTATTTAGATTGATATACTTCTTAGCAACATCCTGCAGCATTTTTGAGTTAAGTGTTTGAGATTGCTTTTGTCTTTTCATTATATCAGATGGATTATTACCCAGGTAATACGCTTCAAAAAGACTATTGAGCCAAAAAGAATTTTGTTTGATATCCACTTCTAATTTTCTTTTCTGCTGCTCTTTTATTTTGTCAATGTCTTCATTGCTTACACCGGTTGTAATTATTTTTTGTAGTTCATCAATAGCAGCCTTGCTTAATGTATCAACATTCTCTGGTGCGCAGGGAAATGAAATACTAAAGCTGGAATACGAATACGGAATGCGGTTGATGCTTCCCTGTGCACTTACGCCATATACACTGCCTTTTTCTTCTCGTAATTGCTCCACTAATTTTATGTCCACCACATCCGCCAGACTTTTAAGTGCAAACGCATCGCTGCTATTATAAGCAACAGGAGTAGTAAAGATTAAATTTACCTGACTCTTAGGGTCGCTGCCTTTTGTAATTACTTTATCAATTTTTCCGGCTGGAGGACGAATACCAAGGTCTTTGAAATTTTCTTTCTTTTGCGAGAAAGGAAGGCTGCCAATATACTTTTCTAATAACGGTTTAATAGTAGCTTCTTCAAAAGAGCCGACAAACAGGAAAGTGAAATCACCGGCATTGGCAAAACGTTCTTTGTAAATCTGTATGCTACGGTCTAAATTAATCTTATCAAAATCTTCCGGTTTAGGAAGTCCGCCAGCACGGGGATGACCTTGTGTCATTATTTTTTGAAATTCTGCGCTGTAATAGATCTGCGGATTGGCGGCAAGGTTGGCATACAGCTGCTGTTGTCTTGTTTTGTACGATTCAAATGCATCCGTGTCTTTTCTTGGAGCAGTAAAATACAAGTGTATTAGTTGTAATAGTGTTTCTGTTTCTTTTGGAGTGGTGCCTCCATTTAATCCTTCGCTGTACAACGAAATATTCGGTGATAATGAAGTACTTTTTCCTTTAAGCATATTGCCCAGGTCAATAGCAGAAAAATCACCCACACCGCTTTGCGAAATAATGGCGGCAGCATTGGTAGCAGAATAATAATCTGCATCACTAACTAATGAGTGCCCACCTTTACTGAATGCCCTGAATACGATTTCATCGTTTTTAAAATTGGTTGATTTTAAAATAACGGTTGCACCGTTTGATAATTTGAGTGTAGAAGTACCTATTTCATCATTTGTGGTTGCGTTAATAATTTTTCCAGGTTTTAATTTACTGGCATCCATTAATGCAGTAGCAAGAATTTTTTCTTTATAAGGTTCAATGGTTGCTACATCTACATCGTTCAGTAATTTATTTATTTCATCAGCCGTTGGAATTTTTACTCCTTCCTTATCAGGTGCATTAAAGGTTACCACCATATTGTTCTTGGTGATCCATTGTGATGCCAACTTATTAATATCTTCCAGTTTTACAGAGGCCAGGTATTGTTTTACAAAGTCATATTCCCACTCAATACCGGGGATAGGTTCATGAATAAGGAAATTATTTACATATTCATCTACGTAATGAAAAGATTCTTCTTTTTCCCGTTCATTAAAAATGCGGTCGTAAAAACTTTGTAATTGCTTTTTCTGTAGTTCAAATTCACCTTTGGTAAATCCATGCAATAAAATACGGCGGTTTTCCTGCAGCATGGCATACAGCGAACGGGCCATCCCTGTATCACTGGTGTTAGCGTACAGTTGGTAGGCATCTTTTGTTCTGGCGAGGCTGCTGCCATAATAAGAACCTGCTGCAACAAAAGGAGGATTTGATTTTAATGTTATCTCCCGCAACCGGGTGTTAAGCATGCCGGTAAACAAAAGCTGATTCATATAGCGGCAATAATCACCAATGGTGGTTTCTGGCTGCGGCTCTTTTTTAAACAACACTTCTACTGTAGGAAAATCTGTTTCTTTATCTTTTGCTACTACGGATAATGCTTCTGTATGGTCGGGTACTGCAAATACATCTCTTCTTCTGGGTGATGTTGCTGCAGGAATATCGCTGAATATTTTTTTGATCAGCTGCTCCATATCGCTTACATCAATATCGCCTACAACAATGATGGCTTGCAGATCCGGACGGTACCAGTCTTTGTAAAAACGTTTTAGGGCCGCATGTGAAAAATGTTGTAAGGTTTCAATTTTACCAATGGGCAACCTATCCGCATATTTTGAACCCTGGTATTGAACAGGCAATGTTTGCTTCATCATTCTTTCATCAGCACCGCGGCTCAATCTCCACTCTTCAATTACAACCCCTCTTTCTTTTTCTATTTCTAATGAATCAAGTTGTGCATTGTGTGCCCAGTCTTCCAATATCTCCAAACCTTTTTCTACCAGCCCCGGTTTATCAGTAGGCACAGGAAGTATATAAACGGTTTCATCAAAGCTGGTGTATGCATTAAGGTCAGCGCCAAACTCCACACCAATACTTTGCAGATAGCTTACCAATTCATTTTTGGGAAATCGTTTGGTGCCATTAAAATTCATATGCTCCATAAAATGTGCCAGTCCCTGCTGGTCATCATCTTCTAATACAGAGCCTGTATTCACAACCAACCGGAGTTCAACTCTTTTTTCTGGCAATGTGTTCTTCCGTATATAATACGTAAGTCCATTAGAAAGCTTTCCAATTTTTACATTCGGATCTACAGGCATTACCTGTGTAATATCAATTTGAGAGAATGTAACCGGTGACAAGGAAAGTATCACCAGTACACAGAGCCAAAGCTTTTTAATCACCGGTTTTGTTTTAGTTGTGAACGTAAATTTATCCAACCGCCGTTGCTTTGTAAAATAAAAAACCTCCTTTTACATAAAAGGAGGTTTTGCTATTAGTTAGGTAAGATTTTATTGTTGCGGTTTTTCTTTAAAATTCTTTTCTGCCTCTTTGGCTTTTTCGAAGTCAAGCACTACACCGTTTATACAATACCGAAGGCCGGTTGGAGGTGGTCCATCGTCAAATACATGTCCCAAATGTGCTTTACAACGGCCGCATTGCACCTCTGTTCTTTGCATACCATGCGTATTATCAGGGGTGTAGATGATGCTGCTCTTACTTACCGGCTCATAAAAGCTGGGCCAGCCGCAACCACTTTCAAACTTCGTATCGCTTTTAAATAGGCCGTTGCCACATGCTGCACAATAATAGGTTCCCGCTTCAGAAAACTTATCATATTTACTGGTGCCGGGTCTTTCTGTGCCTTTCATTCGGGCTATATAGAAAACATCCTGTGGTAATATTTTTTTCCATTCTTCATCAGCAAGCACCACTTTGCCTGTATCTGATTTTGAATAAACAGGGTTGTTCTTTTTTGTTGTGTCCATTTTTGAAGAATTTGTGGTGGAAGAATTATTTTGGGAATAGCTGCATTGTTGCAACAGACCAGTAAATGCCAATATCGTTATCAGTTTGATCATCTTTTCATTTTATTATGTAACAAACTTACGGCAAGCTTGTTTGGCTAGATTGTCTTATTAGTGACAGCCTGCAATTCTTAACAATTTGTGTACCGGGTTGATTTGCGGTAAAACTTACGCTGGCAGCGGGGAATTTAACCTGTGTATATTATATTTGTCACTAACCAAGGTTAAAGTAGCTTATGTTTAATTTGATATTGTTTGGCCCTCCGGGCAGTGGGAAAGGCACACAGTCAGAGAAACTGGTGGAAAAGTATGATCTGGTTCATCTTTCTACAGGCAACCTTTTACGTCAGGAGATCAAAGACAAAACCCCTTTAGGTATTGAGGCTAAGAGCTTTATAGATAAAGGCCAGCTGGTACCGGATGAAGTGGTAATTGGTATGGTAGACTCTTATTTCGACCTGCACAAAGGCGCAAAAGGCTTTTTATTTGACGGCTTTCCCCGTACAGTGGCGCAGGCAAAGGCCTTGGATAATTTACTGGAGCTTAAAAAAACAGAGATTGGAAAAGTCCTTATATTGGATGTAGATGAGGAGGAGCTTATCAGCCGCTTAGTCAATCGGGGTAAAACCTCAGGCAGAAGTGATGATATGGATGAAAAAGTGCAGCGAAACCGCCAGGAAGTGTATAAAAAGGAAACGTTGCCAGTGGCCGCTTATTATACAAAAGCAAAGAAGGTTGCCAGTATAAATGGTATGGGAAATGTCGATGATATTTTTGAACGTCTTTCTTCCATCATTGATAAGAAAATGAAGTAAACAAAAAACTAGCATACAGGCCCCTTTAAAAGAGGGGCTTTTTCATTGTAAGGTTTTCGTAATCTTGCAATTCAGAATATTGCTGTATGAGCCTAGAGAAAGAAAATTTTCTTAGAACTAAACTTATTACCTACCTGCAACGATTAGACCCATCAACTTCTCCGCAGTGGGGTAAAATGAGTGTACAACAAATGGTAGAACATTATGGAGGCGATGCAGTACGCAATGCGAATGGTCGATTAAAGATGGAAAAAATTATCACCCCTCCCGAAAATCTTGACCGGATGCGGGAGTTTATGATGAGCGATAAGCCTTTTAGAGAAAATACCAAGAATCCATTGATGGGCGAAGAGCCTCTTCCATTACGTTATAAAACAATACAGGCTGCTATTGGTGCTTTGCAACAGGAGCTGATTTATTTCTTTGAAGCATTCGAGAAAAATCCGCTGTTTATTACCCGCAATCCTTTCTTTGGTGATTTGAATTTTGAGCAAAATGTACAGTTGCTATACAAACATGCACTGCATCACCTCCGGCAATTTGGCGTAGTACCTCTCAGCAGTTAAAGTTTAGCTTTCAATAGCGAATCGGCTTTAGCGATACTGTTCAAGACAGCTTCTTTTACTTTATCTACCTTAATTTTCTCGTCGGCAAAATATTTGATACGTTGTTCCAAGTTGTTGGCTGCCGAATCAAAATTGATTTCTGCCATCCATTTATTCATGGCATTGTCAGCATAGTTCAATTCATTAACCAATTCTTCCAATTTAGCTCTAAGTGGGGCGGAAGCTTCTCTTGCCTTTGCAGGCAATGTTGAAATAGAATCAATCAGCCGCTGTGCTTCTTTTTGTAGCTTGGGAATTTTCATTGATTTTGGCATGGCCACATCATGACCTTCCACTACTTGTTTTTCCAGGCTATCGGCCTGTGCTTGTAAAGGATCAACCTTCGCTTCATCAGATTTGGAGTTATTGCAGGCGGTTATTGATAAACAAACCATAACAATGCTAAACAATGTAATTTTTTTCATGCCAATCTTTTTACTTCGCAAAGATACGTTTCGTAATAATTGCTACCTCCCTTAAATCTATCTTCTCAAAATTTTTGGAATTCAGGTAATTTCGTTGAATAATGATTGCTATGAACAAACTCGGAAACTATATTAACGGCAACTGGATTACTGGCAATGGAGAAGGACAAACTTTGTACAATGCAGTAACAGGAGAATCTATTGGCGCCGCCACTACAAAAGGACTAGACTTCAAAGCCATAACAGATTATGCAAGAACGGTCGGTAATCCTGCTTTACGTAAAATGACTTTTCATGCAAGAGGGAATATGCTGAAAGCATTGGCCATACATCTTCGCAATCATCTGGATCTGTTTTATAAAATTTCTTACCAAACAGGAGCTACAAAAGCTGATAGCTGGGTAGATATTGAAGGTGGTATCGGCAATTTATTTGCCAATGCATCACTCAGAAGAAAATTTCCGGATGAAGTTTTTTGTATAGATGGCGAAAGCCACAACTTTAGTAAGAACAATACTTTTATGGGAACGCATATTCTGGTTCCCAAAGAAGGCGTAGCCATTCATATCAATGCATTTAATTTTCCGGTATGGGGAATGTTAGAAAAAATTGCCGTGAATTTATTGGCCGGTATGCCCTGTATTGTAAAACCAGCAACAGTTACCAGTTATTTAACGGAAGCAGTAGTAAGGGAAATTATTGCAAGCAAAATTTTACCCGAAGGAAGTTTGCAATTGATCTGCGGTAGTGCAGGCGATTTGTTGGACCATGTTACTTCTCAGGATGTGGTAACATTTACCGGCAGTGCATCAACGGGATTAATGTTGAAGAAAACTGCAGCAATTTTAGAAAATAATGTTCCATTTAATATGGAAGCCGATTCGCTGAACTGTATTGTTATGGGTGAAGATGTGCAACCCGGCATGCCCGAGTGGGACATTTTTGTAAAAGAGATCAGAAAAGAAATGACTTTGAAAGCCGGGCAACGTTGTACCGGCATCCGCAGAATATTTGTTCCCGAAAATAAAATGGAAGATGTGTGGAAAGCTATTGCTACTTCATTATCGCAAACTGCTATCGGTAACCCGTTGAATGAGAAAGTAAGAATGGGTTCGCTGGCCGGACAAACACAACGAAATGAAGTAAAAGAACAGGTACAAAAATTATTAGCGTCTTCACAAATTGTATATGGGTCATTGGATAGTGTAAGTGTAATTGATGCTGATGCGGAGAAAGGTGCATTTATGTCGCCAGTATTGTTGATGAATGAAAACCCTTTTGCTGCAAAGGAAGCACATGAAGTAGAAGCTTTTGGTCCGGTAAGCACCATCATGCCCTATAAAAATTTAGACGAGGCAATTGTATTAAGTAAACTGGGGAAAGGAAGTCTGGTGAGTACGATCGTTACTGCTGATTATAAACAGTCCAAACAATATGTAGTTGGCACAGCATCACACCACGGTAGAATTTTAGTATTGAATAATGAATGTGCTAAAGAGAGTACCGGTCATGGTTCCCCTTTACCACTATTAGTCCATGGTGGTCCGGGCCGTGCAGGTGGTGGAGAAGAAATGGGTGGCTTACGGGGTGTAAAACATTATTTGCAAAGAACTGCATTGCA
>CAZXMP010000039.1:0-26520 GCA_964641575.1 uncultured Chitinophaga sp.
CACTGACCAGCATCACTACCTACCGTAATATTTGAAGGACAAGTAATCACTGGTGGAGTTACATCAACAACCGTTACTGTAAATGTACAAGGGGCGGCAACTAAGTTGCCGGATGCATCTGTTGCTATGTGTGTCACAGTTGTTGTTCCCACTGGGAATGTTGAACCACTGGCCAGTCCAGCTGTTCTTGTTACTACGACTCCGGGACAATTATCAGTTGCTGTGGGTAATGTATAATTAACTACTGCTCCACACAGACCACCAGTAGAATTGGTTGTAATATTAGAGGGACAAGATGTAAACGTTGGTTGCTCTGTATCATTTACCGTTACAGTAAATGTACAAATGCCACCTCCTATTGAAGAACTAACAATTACAGTTGTTGTACCAACAGGAAATACGCTACCTGATGGAATAGAATAAGTAATAGTGCCGCAAGTACCACTGGTTGTTGCAGGCGGATAATTTACAACCGCACCACATTGGCCTGCATCATTAGAAACTGTGATGTTTGCAGGACATGTAAGAGTACAAGGTGGGGGTGGGCAATTAGCGGTCACCAAATCTAAAAACCAAGAGGCCAAAGAACCTCCATCACCTCCTGCATCATCACTTATTGTAAGTGTCCAAATTCCGTTAGGATTTTCACCAACAAAAGCAGCCAGTGCCTCTTCAGGTGCTAAAGGCGAAGCTAATGTAAGATTAACATAGGCATTATCATTAGCAAGTCCATTGTTAGTTGCATAAGGAACCTGTCCGGCAGGGTTTGCATCATCGTCCCATAAAGTTCCATTAAAAACATTATCATTTGCGCCTCCATTGTCAGTTGTAATAGTAACAACTGTACCAGCAGGAGAAGTTAATGTTATATCTAAATCACCACAAAAGGTATGAGTAATATTGGTTAAAAGGTTTAGATCAATTAACTGGGGACCTGCTCCAACAACATTTATTGTAGAAGATACAGTAGAAACTGTTGTTGGAATTACAACAGGAGTGTTATTAGAAAAAGAGAAAGGCAAAACAGGTGGAGGTGCAATAAGCCCCTGAATGATCAATGACCAAGATGCTAATGAGCCACCATCTCCACCAGCATCATCACTTATAGTTAAAGTCCAGGTCCCATTGGGATTTTCGCCAATAAAGGCTCCCAAGCCTTCTTCAGGTGCAAGAGGAGATGCCAATGTTAAATTGACATATGGATGATCAGTAGCTAATCCTGAATTGGTAGTGTACGGAACTTGACCAGTTGGATTTGCATTATCGTTCCAAAGAGTTCCATTAAAAACATTGTCATTAGCCCCACCATTGTCACTGGTAATTGTTACAACTGTACCTGCTGGCGAGGTTAATGTTATATCCAAGTCAGCACAAAATGTATGAGTAATATTTGTTAGCAGATTAACATCATACAGGAATGTAGGTGCTCCGGATACAACAACAGAAGAAGACAATGTAGCAACAGTAGTAGGGATTGCAACAGGTGTACTGTTAGTAAATGTTTGTGCTGGAGTCGGAATACACTGAGCAGTAATACGCTTTGAAATAGTTACAAAGAATACTGTAAGCAGTAATACGTAAAATTTTAATTTCATAAAAGCAGTTTTGGTATGTTAAATAAATAAGGCGGAGTGAAACAATTCAATAGGGGGAGGAAAATCAGGGGTTGTAATCGAAATAATTACAATCCGATATTAAGAAAAAAAAGAATACCCGCCAAATGCAATACTTGAAAAAAAGACCATTCTGGTTAAAAAACACGTCTGAAGGGATTTTTATGAGAGTTTGAGTTACTAAAACCTCTGATATTCCTGGTATTTCAGGCCAAAAAGTAAAAATCCCGGTTTCAGTAAACCGGGATTTTTTTTATTTATTTTGACGCTTTAGCCCACGAGTCTTTCAACCCTACTGTCCGGTTAAAAATCATTCCGCTGGTGCTACTATCCTTATCCAGTACAAAATAACCTTTGCGGATAAACTGATAGGCGTCTGCTGAATGGGCATTTTTCAAAGCAGGTTCAGCAAAGACAGATTTAATAGTTTGTAATGAATCCGGGTTTATATAATCCTTAAAATCACCTTCCTCAGATGAAGGATCTTCAACTTTGAAAAGGCGGTCATATAATCTTATTTCTGCAGAAATTGCATGCTTTACACTTACCCAATGCAAAGTGCCCTTTACATTGATACCGGAAGTATCACTGCCACTTTTGCTTTCAGGAATATAAGTACAATGCACTGCTGTAATATTGCCACTATCATCTTTTACCACAGTTTCACATTTGATGATATAAGCACTCTTTAATCGTACCATTTGACCGGGTGCCAATCGAAAGTATTTTTTGGAAGGGGTTTCCATGAAATCATCCCGTTCTATGTACAACTCATTACTGAAAGGTATTTCCCTTGTACCACCATTGGGGTCTTCAGGATTGTTTTCACTATTTAAAATTTCTTCATCTGCAGTATAGTTGGTGATTACCACTTTCAACGGATCGAATACAACCATGCGGCGCAATGCTTTTTTATTCAGGTCTTCCCGTACAAAAAATTCAAGCAGTCCAACATCTACGATATTTTCTCTTTTTGAAATACCCACTCTATCGCAAAATTCACGGAGTGCTGCAGCAGTGTAGCCTCTCCTTCTCATACCACTTATGGTTGGCATCCGGGGGTCGTCCCAGCCAGTAACATGTTTTTCATTTACCAGTTGCAATAATTTTCTTTTGCTCATTACCGTATAGGTCATATTACGGCGGGCAAATTCATATTGGTGTGAAGGGTATATCTCTAATTTTTCTATACACCAATCATATAGTTCCCGGTGCGGAACAAACTCCAGTGTACAAATGGAGTGTGTAATGTTTTCTATGCTATCGCTTTGCCCATGTGCAAAATCATACATCGGGTAAATGCACCATTTGTCGCCGGTGCGATGATGGTGTGCATGTTTAATTCGATACAATAATGGATCCCGCATTATCATGTTTGGACTTGCCATATCAATCTTTGCCCGTAACACTTTTTCGCCGTCTTTGTATTTACCGGCTTTCATTTCTTCAAATAACTGCAGATTTTCTACTATGCTACGGTCTGCATATTTATTTCTTTTGCCGGGTTCGGTTGGTATTCCTTTTTGTGTGGCAATTTCTTCTGCCGTACTATCATCAACATATGCTAATCCTTTGTTGATAAGTGTAATGGCAAACTCATATAGCTTATCGAAATAATCAGAAGCATATAATTCATTCTTCCATTCAAAGCCGAGCCATTTTACATCGTCTTTAATGCTCTCTACATATTCTGTTTCTTCTGTTACCGGGTTTGTATCATCAAAACGAAGATTGGTATAGCCGCCATATTTTTTGGTGAGGCCAAAATTTAAGCAAATGCTGGTTGCATGACCGATGTGCAAATACCCGTTTGGCTCCGGTGGAAAACGGGTAACAATTTGTTTGTACCTGCCCTCCTTAAGGTCTTGTTCAATAATTTCTTCGAGGAAATTAAGACTGCGTTCCTCGCTTTTTAACTCTGCTGACATAGTTTGCAAAGGTAAGGAAATGAGGGTGTTGATGGGTGACAAGCCTAGAAAAATGTGGGTCACGCAGAGTTCACTGAGATGGCAGAGGTGTTTCGAAATTGGCGAATAGAATTACTACAGCACAAGTGTGCGACGTCCGCCCGGCCTTGCCGTTCGGACGGGCAACGAAGCTGAGAGTAGCTATGCAGCTGGCAAAAAAATTATGCCTTAACTTTCGTTCTAATAAATTATTTACTTGTGGCAGGAAAAAATGATCTTTTTTATTCGAAGCTTCCGGTGAATGAAATTCCGTTGAGTGAATTACTAACGGAAGAGCATTTGTTTTATAAAATTCCTGATGATTGGCATGTACTAATTACAGATGTAAAAAATAGTACACAAGCCGCCCTGGACGGACTCCATCAAACTGTAAACTTAGTGGCAACCGGTAGCATTGTTGCTGCATTGAATGTGGCCAACAAAGACAACATATTGGTACCCTTCTTCTTTGGGGGTGATGGAGCAACTTTTATTATTCCTCCATCCCTGTTGCAGCAAACATTAACAGCATTGCATCAACACCAGAAAAACACCAGGAAAAATTTTGACCTCACACTAAGAGTTGGGCATGTGCCTGTAGCGGATTTGTATAGTGAGAAGAGTGAGCTTAAAGTAAGCAAACTAAAAACTTCGCAACGATTTACTATACCCATAATACTTGGTAATGGACTTACGTTTGCAGAAAGGAGAATAAAAAATGCCGATGCTGCAATACCTGAATTAGATACTAATTTACCCGATCCGGATATGTCGGGGATGCATTGCCGCTGGGATAAGATTAAACCTCCATCCAATAATTTTGAAATAGTGAGCCTGTTGGTAATTGCACAAGATGGAATTTTGCAAGCTGAAGTTTTCCGGGATGTAATGATTACTATTGAAAAAATTTATGGTAATTCTGTTAGCCGTAAACCAATCAGCATCGATAAGTTGAAAATGAAAGCCACGTTTGAAAAAGTAGCTGCTGAGATGAGAACAAGGTTAGGAAGTTTTAGTATAACCTATTTGGTAAAAACATGGTTTACTACTTTATTGGGCAAAGCTTACTTCAAAACAAAGAAAGGAAAAGAATACCTCTACAAGCTGGTTGACATGAGTGATACATTAGTTATTGACGGGAAAATAAATACAGTGATTACTGGTACAGCCCTACAACGGGAACAATTAGATGCAGTGCTGAAACAGATGGAAGAAGATAACCGAATTTTATATGGCCTTCATGTAAGTAGCGAATCAGTAATGTCATGCTATGTAAGAAATATGGATGACCAGCATGTGCATTTTGTAGATGGCGCAGATGGTGGCTACACCAAAGCAGCCGGTGTACTAAAAAAGAAAATTGCAACTCTAAATGAGTTGAAATTTTAACCTACCCGATAAACTAACTACTAATTTTGAACTTCTGATGCAAAGAATCCGATATCTGCCAGCACCAGAGAAGGCTCTGTATAGTTCAGCAATGTGCTTTTCAGATTTCCTGTAAGCTCATCCCGGCTTATGCAAAAAGCCGACTTGATTAATGACAGTTTATACGAATTGATTTTAAACTGAGCCAACCTTGCTCTTTGGATGGTATGGCTGTCGTGCAATTGAAACTCCTCGGCAATATGTGCCTGGTCGTTGTAGAATGGATGGTTCATACAGACGGATATTGGTTTTTTAATAGGACTGGACTTTTCTAAAACGAAGTAAGGGAAATAAAATTGTAATCCTCCCTTTTACCCATAAAATCAACAAGTTATATTTTAATTTTAAGTAGTTATTCTATTGACATAGCAATTTTACCATTACCGGTACCTGTTCCAAAAAGATTGACTTTACCCAATTCTTAAAAATTACCATTGGCTTTTTCTGGGCTTGCGGGGGGAATATTTCATAAATTAATATTGTTAGTGCTACTGAACCAATTGCTAATAGCAATAAGTCAAGCCGCACTATCATGATTTGTACTTATTCTTTGAATCACCGGTATGTTCATTATTACTTGCTTCATCAGCACTCCAATTTCGCTGATGGCGAATAAGCATTATCTTTATAAAAAATAATTACTCTGTATGTCGTTGCTTAATCAAAACAATAAGAAAGGAAAAAAGAAAGACAATAAGAAAGCAGCTCCGGGTGCAAATGCGGCGGGCTCTAAATTTATACAAAAGCCAACTAAATCAGGAGGCTTCGTAAGCAAGCAATCTAATACCGGCTCGCAAAGAGGTAGCTAATTATCTTTCTTCTTCACATTGACTTTATAGCGAAGTATCATATCATCATTGTACAACAAATACAACCATTCTACATCGGGGGAGGTTGCATTGTAAAAATAATTGTACTGGTTATTATTTGCAGAGAGTTTAGATTCTCTTGGTCGAAGAAATACCAATGATGATTGAGATAGTATGGAAGAGTCTGGTAAAAATCCGGTACCTATATTTCTCTTTTTCTCTGCAGCCGTAGTTTGAACTTGCAAGCGAATGGTGTCGCCTTCTACTGCTTCTATTACACCGGTGACCGGATAAAAAGAGGTGATTTCATATTTAGCAAAAGATTTCTGCTTAAATGGCGAATGGCGAAACTCTTCCGGCACTTTTGCAGACGGCAACAACGTCCATCTCACATCATCCGGATAATGATCTTTGAGAAAAACTTCCGGTGTTGTAAGAAAATATTTTTCGTCGTAATCTTTTACAAATTCATTCGTTTTTGATGATATATAACCACTTGCCCAGGTAACATCTAGTAAATGCCATTTACGGTCAATGGTTACAGCATTCCAACAATGATTCACCCCGAAATTTTCTACTGGTTTATTTAGTGAACTCCTTGCATACCCTGTAACTATCTCCGATTGGATTCCAGCAAGCTTACAAAGCACATGAAAAAGCCGGGCATAACCGTCGCAAACCGTTTGTTTGGTTAATAATACTATTTCAGCAACTCTTTCATCTAAAGAGCTAAGTTGTCTATCATCTACTTCTACCTTGTTTTCAAAAAAATTCATTGAATGAGTTCCTATTACCGGAGCCTTTCCAATTCGCTTTGGCTTGTAGGCAATATTGTCTGTTATCCATCGAAAGATGGCAGTTACTTTTTCTAATTCTGTTTTCCGGGAACTCGTTAATTGTGCTGCCAACTTAGCAGCATTTTCCTGGGCAAATACAGAACTAAACGAAAGAAAGCATAGTATCGTTAGAAACAGTTTCACAACCTTTAGGCATGATAAATATAAAAAAGGGTGCTCATAAATACAATTAAAGCCGGATATTACCGGAATAATTCATCTTTTTAAGAACTTACCCTTTAATAGTTTTTCCATTACCTCTTCCTTTTGATTGCGGCTAATTGGGATATGTCTATCGCCAATTCGAATGTCGCTGCCTTCAATACTGTCAACTTTAGATGCCGCTACGATGTATGATTTGTGAACCTTTAAAAACTTATCTGCTGGAAGGTAATCTTCCACTGACTTAAATGTCAGATAGGTCATGTACTTTTTTTCTGCCGTGTAGATGGTTACATAATTCTGCAAGGCCTCTACAAACAATACTTCATCGTAGACAATCTTCACCAGCTTATTATCTGCTTTAATAAAAAAGTAAGTTGCTGCTGAAGGTTCGGAGGTATTCTTCTCTCTTACTTCATAATATTCCCTGGCTTTGAGCGATGCTTTTAAAAACCGTTCAAATGAAATTGGTTTCACTAAATAATCCAATGCATTTACTTCAAACCCTTCCAGTGCATATTGCGGATAGGCAGTTGTAAAAATAACAGGTGGTGCATTTTGTAACGTCTTAAAAAATTCAAGTCCTGTTATCTTAGGCATTTGAATATCTAAAAAAAGAAGTTGCACTCCCCCATTGCTGATCATTTCTGTGGCTTTGAGTGGATTATCAAACTCGCCAACCAAGTTCAAAAAATCGGTGTCGGCAATATATTCTTTCAGTCCTTTGCGGGCCAGTGGTTCATCATCAATAACAATACAGTTAATACTCATGATAAATGAAGATTAAGTTGCACATTAAAACTGTTTTCTGTTTCATCAATTTTCAATTCATGCAGGCCTGGGTACAAAAGCTCCAATCTCCTTTTTACATTATTCATTCCTATACCACCCTGCTTCTCAGTGGAAGGTGCTTTATCTTTTGAATTAAAGACCGAAAAAACAAAAGAGCCATTTACCCGAAACATATCCACTTTTACAAAATTTGGCCTGTCACTAAAATGCGATATATGCTTAAATGCATTTTCTACAAAAGGAACTAATAATAATGGTTCGATCATAAACCCTTTTACATCGGGAGCAGCATTAAACTGTACCGAATATTTTTCATCTTTCCGCAATTGCTGCAAGTCAACATAATCTTTCAGGTAATGAATTTCGCTTTCGATTGGAATCTTGCTATCATTCATTTCATATAACTGATACCGCAACAGTTCAGAAAATTTATGTAAGGCCCCTCTTGCCTCTGCATTATCTTTATTAATAAGAAAGTAAACAGAGTTGAGTGAGTTAAATACAAAGTGTGGATTGATCTGCGATTTTAAAAAATTTAATTCAGCTTCAGCCTTTTCTTTTGCTGTCTCCGCCATGCGTTGTTGCAGTTTTCCATAATCAAACATTAGTTTGATAGATGCTCCGGCAAATACCAGAATAAAATGAGGAATAATATTATCATAAAGCCGGGCTTTAATATTTGTGGTCCAATCATATAATGCAGGACTATTGAGCAAGCGGCCAAGAATATTCATTTTTACGGCACTGCTGAGTATGATCAATGCAATAAACGAAATGCCAAGAGCCAGGTATTTTTTTTTATATAATAATTGTGGTATTAAAACATAGTTGGTGATGTAAATCATCAACGCCAGATCAAAAACTTTGATAAACGTAACGGCGAATGCTTTCCGGGATGATGAATAATCGTCTACCCTTAGCATATACCAGGCACCGAATACCATTAGCCAGAATAAAATATGATGTGCTTTATATTTTAAAAGTCCCCGGTTCTGCATAAGTAAAAATAAAAGTACTAATTCCCCACGGCAAAACAGTTTACACCAATTGCAGGCTTTACATGACAAGCAGCAAAATGACCTTTTATCAAGTATCAGGTGCCACTGATGTAAATAGTTGATAGATAAAAATAAATCAGGCAACCTTAGCTAAAACTTTCAGCCATGAAACGAATAATGAGCTTCTTCGTTATTTCCCTGGTTGCTTTATTAAGCTGCGGCCAGCAAAATTCCCAGCTACCTAATAAAAAAAACCCGAAAGATGTTGAAGTTGGTGGTCGCTGCGAAGACTGTGAAGCAATGTATGAAAGCCCGGTTCCTTTTAATAAGCTCAAGAGTATTGATACATTACCGGGATTTAATGCTGTAGGGCCAAAAATTGAAATTAGTGGAGTGGTGTATAAAAGTGACGGCGTAACAGTTGCGCCAGATGTAGTTTTGTATTTATATCATACGGATCAAAATGGGTTATATCCGAAGTTGGGAAATGAAAAAGGAATGGCTGAAAAACATGGCTATATAAGAGCATGGATTAAAACTGATGCGCAAGGAAGGTATAGTTTTTATACATTGGTACCAGCCTCTTATCCGAACAGTAATAATCCAAAGCATATTCATGTTATCATTAAAGAGCCCGGCAAAAGCGAATACTGGATTGATGATTTTTTGTTTGCAGATGACCCTTTTTTACCAAAAGAAAAAACGCAAAGTCCAAGGGGTGGTAATGGGGTTATTCAGCCCGTTTCGGATGGTTCACTTTTAAAAGCAACAAGAAATATTGTATTGGGTAAAAACATAACCGGCTATCCCGATTAGCATAGGAGGCTTATTTTACATAAAAATCAGCTCTAACCTTATAATAGGTAATAGCTCTTTCAACAAGGTTAGCTATCATTCCATTTACTTTTAGTCGCCACATATTCTTTTCTTTATCAAAAGAACATTCAA
Source organism: uncultured Chitinophaga sp. (assembly GCA_964641575.1). GTDB lineage: Bacteria > Bacteroidota > Bacteroidia > Chitinophagales > Chitinophagaceae > JJ008. The sequence goes on from CAZXMP010000039.1 coordinate 9,533, forward strand.
TAGTTCCATTAGCTACATTTACATACGACACCTGGTCGCCTGAGCGAAAGGAATATTTGGCTGCCACATCTTTACCACCGGGACTTATTTTGATTTTATATTTACCAGATTTCAATTTTCTATCACGGAAAAACATGGTGAAGAATTGATCCCGCTGTTGGATTGCAATAGTAAGGTCGCCACTAACCCGATATACTTTTAATGTGGCAGGAAGTCCTTCGATAAAAAAATTGTTAGAACTGACCGTATCGGTAATAAACAGCGGACACTTTCGCAAAACAGTGTCCCGTTCCTGCTGAGCAGAAGCTGTAAAGGAAATTAATACAAGTAGGAATAAGGTTAGTGACCGCATTATGCTATGCTTTTAAAGATAAAAAGTACTGAAATTTTTCAACTAATTTACTACTCCTTTTGTAGTATAGGGTTTCTAATCTCTTTGCCCAAACAAAAGACTGCCAATTCTCACCATATTACTCCTTTCTGCAACCGCAACTTTATAATCGCTGCTCATGCCCATTGAAAGAATGCTGAATTCAGGGTATTGGTCAAAAAGGACCTTTAAATTCTGAAACTCTGCTTTCACTAATTCCATATTCTCTGTAAAACTTGCCATCCCCATTAACCCTGCAATGTGAACGTTGGTCATTTCTGAATCATCCAATTGATTCATTACCCCAGTAAGCTCTTCTTCATTAAAGCCAAACTTGGTTTCTTCCCGGGCTATATGTATTTGCAGGAGACAATCAATTACTCTCTCACTTTTAGCCGCCTGCTTATTTATTTCCTTCAGAAGCTTTAGACTATCTACTCCATGTATCAGTTGCACAAATGGAGCTATTAACTTTACTTTATTAGTTTGTAGGTGACCAATAAAATGCCAGCGAATGTCTTTAGGGAGCTTTTCTGCTTTTTCTACCAATTCCTGTACATAATTTTCACCAAAGTCCCGTTGGCCCAGGTGATATAGCTCTAGAATATCTTCAACCGGTTTGGTTTTAGATACTGCAACCAACTGCACCTGCTTTTCATCGAGATAGGTCTTTATGCTATTGTATGCTGAAATATTTACTGCCATTTTATTTTTAAAAATACCCCGTAAAGGTATAACCGGAAAAATGGATTTCGTTAATTTTATAAATATTAAATCCCTTTTACTGCATATGATATATATTAAAAGCATCAGCCTTGCTCTCATTTCTTTATTGCTAGTAGCTCAAAATATTTATGCACAAACATACCATGGCAAAATGGTAGTCTTTTTTAAAGACACACTTGAAGGGAAGATTACTGTAAACCTTACCGGCGAAAACAAAGACCTGATTTATATTGAAACTGCGACCGTTTCTAAATCAAAAAAGAAAGGGGAAAAGACGACCACCTCAACAACTGAAAGAAACGGTTATAATCCTGCCATCATAAATGCTTTGTTCATTAATGGAAAGTCTTATAAGTTTAAAGATCTTCGACTTGATTATAGGGATGAAAATAATCTTGAAAATTGCTGTGTAGAAAGAATTGCAGGAAACGACAGCATTGCTATTTATCAATGGAATAATAAAGACGGACTTATATCATACTACACAACAACACCCAGATTCAACGAATATGCTGAAAGCATAGAACATCCAAAGTATGATGAAGGAGGATTCAAACCATTTATGGCAATTAAACTAAGTCGTTGCAAAAGTCTTGGCGATAAAATCTACGAAATGGCAGATGGCTATTTTTATGAAAATAAAACAGCTTCTCTGGAGGAGAAACTGCAAGTTTGGAAAAATATTATACGGGAGTATATAGCCTGTTGGTAATTTATTTTAATATGCTTCGGCTGATCACAATTCGCTGCACTTCACTTGTTCCTTCATATATCTGGGTGATCTTTGCATCCCGCATTAGCCGTTCTACATGATATTCTTTTACAAAACCATAACCTCCGTGCACCTGTACGGCCTCCACTGCTGTCCACATGGCCGTTTCAGAAGAATATACTTTCGCCATAGAGGAGCTTAAAGTATAATCGATCTTATTATCCTTTTCCCAGGCCGCTTTAAGACAAAGTAATCTTGAAGCTTCAATTTTTGTAGCCATATCTGCCAGCTTAAAAGCTATAGCCTGGTGATTCATGATCTCTGTTCCAAATGCTTTCCTGGTTTTTGCATACTCTCTTGCAAATTCAAATGCCCCGCTGGCAATTCCCAATGCCTGAGAAGCTATACCGATTCTTCCACCCGCCAGCGTTTTCATGGCGAATTTGAATCCAAACCCATCTTCACCGATTCTATTTGCTTTTGGAACCTTTACATCACTAAACATAACAGTATGTGTATCGCTTCCCCGAATACCTAATTTATTTTCTTTGGCTGCTACTGTTACACCCGGCCAATTCTTTTCTACAATCAAACAATTGATACCCCTGGAACCTTTTGATCGGTCAGTTTGTGCCATCACTAAATAGGTAGATGCTGTACCACCATTGGTGATCCAGTTCTTTGTTCCATTGAGCAAATAATAATCGCCTTTGTCTTCTGCTGTTGTTTGTTGAGAGGTAGCATCACTTCCTGCTTCCGGTTCGCTTAGCATAAAAGCGCCGATATGTAGTTCGTCATCCTTAATCCCCTGTGCTAAAGGAACAAGATATTTTTGTTTCTGCTCTTCGTTGCCATATTCCTGCAGTCCGTAACAAACAAGGCTATTATTAACACTCATTACCACACTCACACTGGCATCTATTTTCGAAATCTCTTCCATAGCCAGTACATAACTAATAGTATCCATTCCGGCACCGCCGTATTTGGGATCAACCATCATACCCATAAAACCAAGCTCTGCCAGCTTCATAATCTGCTCACGGGGAAATTGTTGTTTTTCGTCTCTTTCTATTACACCCGGCAAACATTCATTTTGTGCAAAATCTCTTGCCGCCTTTTGAATCATTAGTTGCTCTTCAGTCAGTTGAAATAACATATAGTAGATATCGTTTAGGTGTGCAAAGATAAGGGCAAGGCTTACTCTAACATAAACCATTCAAATTTGCAACTAATTCTATTATTACCTTTATTATCGTTGTTATGGCAGACTTTTTTGGCCTAACTTTGCACCCGTAAATTAAGGTTATGAAAAAAATCCACATCGCCCTGCTTGTATTGATTGCCGGAGCCATTGCTGTGCTACTTACTTTTTTAAAAACTACCAGCACTTATGACACTGTTGATACTGCGATTTCAAAGCCGGGTAAATATGTCCATTTAATGGCAAAGTTGGATAAAAGCCAGCCGGTTGAATATGATGCGTTGAAAAATGCGAACTATTTAAGCTTTACAGCTGTTGATACATTAGGTAAATCAGTAAAGGTTGTTTATCATAATACAAAGCCAGATAATTTTGAGATCAGTGAACGACTAGTGCTAAAAGGAAAATACAATGATGGAATTTTTAACTGTGACGCTATACAAACAAAATGTCCTTCAAAGTATAAAGAGGACATGAAGCCGACTGATAAAAAATTACAAACTGGCACAACAGAAACACCTTCTTCAAACAATTCTGCCGAAACTAAATACTAACAGGGAATGGATTATATAGGTGAGCACCTTTTACCCGGACAAATAGGACATTTCTTTATTGTACTTTCTATTGTTGCCTCCTTCGTTGCTACTTTTTCTTATTTCCGTTCAGCCCAGTCAAAATCTGAGCTGGATGGGGCCTATTGGAAAAAACTGGCCCGTATTGCTTTTATAACCGAAGTGTGCTGTGTAGTTGGAACTTTTGTGGTGTTATTTTATATTATCCATAGCCATCTTTTCGAATATCATTATGCCTGGAAACATAGCAGTCTTTCACTGGAATTCAAATACTTGCTGGCTTGTTTCTGGGAAGGCCAGGAAGGAAGCTTTATGCTCTGGAGTTTTTGGCATTGTGTACTAGGCTTAATTCTTATTAAAACCAGCAAGCAGTGGGAAGCACCCGTAATGACGGTGGTTAGCTTTATGCAGTTTGCCCTTGCTACAATGATTGCAGGTATCTACATCTTTAATTGGAAGATGGGATCAAACCCTTTTATTTTATTAAGAGATTCAGGTGTTCTAGATAATGCGCCAGCCCTTCATATTGCTGGCGATGTAAATCAACCCTTACGGCCAGATTATTTATTGTCTATAAAAGATGGTAATGATCTGAATCCGTTATTGCAGAATTACTGGATGGTCATTCACCCACCAGTATTATTTTTAGGTTTTGCGTCTACCATTGTTCCTTTTGCTTTTGTTATAGCTGGATTATGGAAAAAGAAGTTTGGAGAATGGACAAAACCTGCACTTCCCTGGGCCTTATTTTCTGCTGCTATTTTTGGTGTAGGTATCATGATGGGTGCTATGTGGGCTTATGAGTCGCTAACATTTGGTGGTTACTGGGCCTGGGACCCGGTGGAGAATGCTTCCTTAGTTCCCTGGTTGATATTAATTTCCGGTATTCATACTTTACTTATTTATAAACACACCGGTCATTCATTAAGAGCAACGCATTTATTTTTTATCCTTTCATTCGGGTTTGTGCTGTATTCAACCTTTTTAACCCGTAGCGGTATATTAGGAGAAACATCAGTACATGCTTTTACTGACTTAGGAATGAATTTTCAATTGCTCACCTTCTTACTGGTGTTTGTTGTTCCTGCATTGGTTTATTTCGCTATGCGCTACAAAGAAATTCCAGCCATAAAAAAAGAAGAGGCTGCTTCCTCAAGAGAGTTCTGGATGTTTATTGGTGCATTGGTCTTCTTTTTGTCTGCAATTGTTATCATCGGAAAAACTTCGCTACCTGTTTTAAATAAATTAATAGGTACCAAATTAGCTCCTCCAGAGAATGCAGAATTTTCTTATAACCAAATTCAGATTTTTGTCGCCATCATTGTAGCAGCATTAACTGCGGTAACACAATACCTCAAGTATAAAGAAACTTCCACCAAATACTTTTGGAAAAAAATTGCTATTCCTACAGTATTGTCAATTATAGCAGCATCACTTGTGCTTGGCTTTGGTGATGTTAATTATGAAAAAGAAACGGTAGGCTTTATGGCAGCCATTTGGGTGGCCGTTGCCTGTAGCGTTTACACAATTATTGCCAATGCTTCGTATGTATGGATCGGTATAAAAGGAAAGCTAAAAATATCCGGCGGCTCTGTTGCCCACGTTGGTTTTGGAATGGTTTTATTAGGCATACTTATCTCTTCTTCCAAGAAAGAAGTATTATCAGACAATGTTAACGGCATCCCTGCACCCTTAGCCGAAACAGAAGATCCAAGAGAAAATCTTACATTGGTAAAAGGTCTTACGTCAGATATGGACAATTACAGCCTAACGTATGAAGGAGATTCTTCTCATCCTAAAAAAGAATTGTCGTTTTATAAAATACGTTTTAAAAGAAAAGATGGTAAAGAGGAATTTGTATTGACGCCTAACTCATTTGTAAACTACAAAGGCAATGAAGGACTAATGTCGAACCCTGATGCGAGACATTATTGGACACATGATGTGTTTACCTATATTACTTCAATCGCCAATCCCGATAATACAAAAGATACTGCTTCCTTTAAAGCAGTGCCTTTAAAAGTTAACGACACGGTTTTCTACTCTAATGGTTTTATTGTTTTGGAAGGTTTGAATACAAAAGACAGTTTACCAAAAGAGCTTTTTGGTGAAAAAGGAGAATTGCATGAAGCCCCTTTGAAAATCTATTCAAAAACCGGCTCTATTTATACCGTTACTGCCCGCCTAGCAGTGGCAAAAGGTAATACTTTATCGCTTCCAGATACCATTACTGCAGAAAGCATTGTACTTCGTCTCCAAAAAGTAAATGCCGATCGGACTATTGAGTTAGGCATTAAAGAATCTAATTCTATAATGGAGTACGTAACTATCAAAGCCTATAAGTTTCCATTTATCAGGTTACTATGGTTTGGGGTGTTGGTTACAGCGATAGGCATACTGATGAGCATGGTACACCGCATCAGCCAAAACCGTAAGAGCCGTCTTCAGTCATAATTTTGGCTTTTTTGAAACAGCAACTTGGGTAGCTTTGTTGTCAAATTAGAGAATGCCAACCCTGTTTTCTATTTTTACAGCGCAATGATTTCCAGTAAGTCATACTATATAAAAGGCTTGTGCCTGTTATCTTTCCTGTTAATCCTCGCAGGCAGCCGTTTAATAGCACAAATCGATTCTATACCGGTTGCAGCTGATTCTACCGAATTAGCCTTATTGAAAATGAAAGAGCAACGAAAAAAGTGGGGGCCGAATGATACTATTTTAACTTCCGCCATTTTCTATCAAAATGAAATTGTAAACTATAAAGAACAGGATATGGTTTGGATCTCCAAACTATCCCCTGATAAGCTGGCCAAGTTTATACAAGAATGGACCAGGTTGCGCAATGCAGTGTATGTTACTTACCCTTATGCAAGAGTAGCCGGTGCCACTATTAATGAAATAAATCTCAAACTGCACGGAGTAGAATCTAAAAAAGAGAGAAAAGAATATATCAAAACCCGGGAGAAAGAATTAAAACAACAATTCAGCGATCCCTTATCTAATCTTTCTGTATACCAGGGGAAAATTTTGATGAAACTCATCAACCGGCAAACAGGTAATAACTGCTACGCCATCATCAAAGAATATAAAGGCGGATTAAATGCAAGGTTCTATCAAACAGTGGCCTTTTTTGTAGGTGGCAACCTGAAACAGGAGTGGGATCTGAAAGAAAACCAATTAGACAGACAGATCGAAAATATTGTGAAAGAGATTGATGGCAGTTGGTATGCGAATCCATATAGAAAATAAGGATTGGATTTACTCCTACAAATCTTCACCGCCTCAAAAAATTTCCTCTTTATCTTTACTTGATTAAAATAATCTACTTGTTGCTTTTATCAGTAATCGGAAATAAATAATATGAAACTTGATATACTTGCCATTGGCGTTCATCCCGATGATGTGGAACTTGGTTGTTCCGGTACATTGATCAATGAAATAAAGCTGGGAAAAAAAGCCGGTATCGTTGACCTTACACAAGGAGAACTCGGCACAAGAGGCACCATTGATACCCGCTACGATGAAGCTGCCAATGCAGCCATGATAATGGGAATACAGGTGAGAGAAAATTTAAAAATGCGGGATGGCTTTTTCAAAAATGATGAAGATCATCAATTGCAACTGATACAAGCCATCAGAAAATATCAGCCGGATATTGTTATTGGCAATGTGTTGCATGATCGCCACCCCGACCATGGCCGTGCAGGAAAAATGATAGCTGACTGCTGTTTTCTTTCTGGTCTTGCTAAAATAGAAACTACAGATGAAAATGGAAATGCGCAACAACGGTGGAGGCCATCTTATGTGTTGCATTATATACAGGATTGGTATCACGAACCAGATCTGTTGATAGACATCAGCGATGTATTTGAGCAGCGGATGAAAGCCGTGCAGGCATATACCACACAATTTCATAGCACCAATACAAACGATGGGGAGCCGCAAACTTATATTTCTACACCAGATTTCCTGGAGAGTGTAATTGCAAGGGCCAGAATGTTTGGAAAAAGGATTGGTGTTAAATATGCAGAAGGCTTTATATCTGAAAAGAAAATTGGTATAAAAAATCTTAATGCACTAATACAGAACGAAACATAAACGTTTGTTTGAAAACAACTTAGGCTGAAACGTTAAACAAAATCCACAATTGTCAACATCAACCGTTTGCCTCAAGTTTCCCGCCTTTTATAAGCTTTAATAAGTTATCTTTGCCGCTGAAAAAGATAACTATGGCAAGCCCAAAATTCTCCAGTGCATCTCAGTCCTTTCATGGCGAATTAAAGAAAAGAATCAGTGAGTACTTTACCAAAGAAGGCAAAGCATCAACAGGAAATTTCTCTTTATATTTCAAAGCAATTTTATTGGTAGTAAGCTTTATCGCAGTTTACACCCATCTTGTATTTTATACTCCCACTACATGGTTGGCAATTGTTGAGTGTATTGTTCTCGGCGGCCTTACAGCAGCTATCGGTTTTAATGTAATGCATGATGGATTACATGGCAGCTTTAGCCGCTACAAATGGGTGAACGAATTAGCTGGTTTATCACTTAATTTTTTAGGTGCTAATAATTTTATGTGGCGTTCAAAACATAATATCATTCACCACACTTATACAAACATTGAAGGTATTGATGATGATATTGAAGCAAAACCCTTGCTTCGTCTTTGCGAAACACAGAAGTATTATAAAATACACCGTTTTCAGCATTGGTACTTTTGGTTAGCTTATTCGCTTCTTTATATCTGGTGGGTTTTCTTCACCGATTATAAAAAATATTTTCTGGGTAGAATAGGACCGACATCATTGACAAAAATGTCTATAGGTGACCATATTTCTTTCTGGGGCTTTAAATTATTGCATGCCTTTATTTTTATGGCTGTACCAATTTATACGCTTGGTTTTTCTACCTGGGTGATTGGTTTTCTTATCTATGGTATGTTTACCGGAGTGGTACTTAGTATTGTTTTTCAATTGGCGCATACTGTTGAGCATACGCATTTCCCAAGAGCAAATGTTGATACAAACAGAATGGAAGACGAGTGGGCCATACACCAGTTAAAAACCACTGCAAATTTTGCTACCCGCAACAGGTTGATCAGCTGGTGGGTTGGTGGTTTAAATTTCCAGGTGGAACATCATCTATTCCCAAGAATATCCCATGTACACTACCCTGCTATCAGTAAAATAATTAAAAAGGCCTGCGAGGAATTTAATGTTCCATATATAGAATATCCTAAAATGCGGGTGGCAGTGGCGTCACATGTAAATCACTTGAAGAGTCTTAGTAAAAAAAATAATCATTAATACCTAGTTCAAAAAATATTTACGGAGTTGCTCATCGCAACTCTTTTTTTATGCTTTAAAAGGAGTAATGCGCAGAAGGCAGGGTGTTCGCAAATGCTGAGTAGAATTACCTAAGGATGAAGTGAGATTATACTTTCCTTTCACTGAAAGAAAAGTATAACAGAACAAGTTCACAACAGCCGATGATAGTTGTAATGCAGATGACAAAAAATAGTACTGGTAAAAGTCATTATCCACAAGTTGAATAGTGATTTTGCTGGTAAGACAAAGCAGACTAATTTACATCGTTTTTCATACACCTTACATCATGTTCAACGACACAACTTTTGACCCCAATTTTGTAAGTAATCCCAACAATAATATTTTCGGATTACCAACAAACGAAGAAGATTCAAGACTTATAATTGTTCCCGTACCATGGGAAGTAACGGTAAGTTGTACCGCCAGCACTGCCCGTGCCCCCGAAACTATTTTACGGGCAAGTATGCAGGTTGATCTTTTTGATCCGGAAATGCCCGATGCATGGCAACAAGGTTTTTATATGCGGCCCACCGATAAAAAAGTGTTGATGAAAAGTGACTACCTGAGAAAGGAAGCCGAATTATACATTGATTATATCTCCAAAGGCGATGAAGTAGCTGCCAACACCTTCATGTGCAAAACACTTAAAGAAGTAAATGAAGGAAGTGTGTTTATGAACAACTGGGTGTACGAACAAACCAAGGCTTTAATGGAAAGAAATAAATTGGTTGGATTATTAGGTGGCGACCATAGCACACCACTTGGCTATATGAAAGCAATTGGTGAAAGGCATGGCAACTTCGGCGTTTTACAAATTGATGCACATTTTGATCTGCGGGAAGCATATGAAGGATTCAATTATTCTCATGCCAGCATAATGTATAATGCGCTGAAAGAAATTCCGCAGTTAGAAAGATTAGTACAGGTAGGTGTTCGGGACTTTGGCAGCGATGAGTGGGAATATGTAAAGAATAGCAACTTCAGAGTGATTACCTACTTCGATAAGGAGATAAAGAACCGCCAGTTTGTAGGACAAACATGGAAATTTATTTCTGAAGAAATTATCAGCAAACTGCCAGAAAAAGTTTTTATCAGTTTTGATATAGATGGGTTGGATAGAAAACTTTGCCCCTTTACCGGCACACCTGTTCCAGGAGGTTTTGAATTAGACCAGATATTTTATCTCTTTACCAAATTACTGGAGAGTGGCAAAACAATTGTTGGTTTTGATTTGAATGAAGTAGGTATTGGCGGCGATACGGATTGGGATGCAAATGTGGGTGCAAGAGTGCTGTATAAGCTATGCAATTTAATGGTGACAACTAATAATTGATGCAGCAGTTTCAAATTATCCTGAAGAACGACAAGAAAAAACAATATGAAAAGATTGCCTTCTTTATTATAGTTGCCAATATCGCTGCATTTGTCTTTTTATCATTTGTATCAATAACCAAAACAGGACGCATTTCTTTTTTGGTAGGTGCTGTTTCCGTATTTATCTGCCTTGGCATAGATTATTTTCTTACCCGTATAAAAAATAATGAGGATACACCTTACCGGCTTTTTGCATTATTTATAATATCAATGGTTTGGATCAATTCATCCTACTGGTGGATAGGCGTTATTCTTTTTGTACCAGAAATGTTTTACCTGGTTTCCAAACGTCCGTTATTGGTGATTGCAGGAAAAGATAAGATCATCTACCCCTCCTTTCCAATCAAAAGCATTGTATGGCCTTCTTTAAATAATGTGATCTTAAAAGACGGACTGCTAACCATAGATTTTAAAAATAATCGACTTATCCAACAGCCAATAGATGACAGCAAAACCTCTGTAAATGAGAAAGAATTTAACGACTTTTGCAGGGAACAATTAACTAAATGAGTTTACAACAATCTCCATACATCCTTTACTCAGATGGTAAGGGCAATATTTTTGAAGACACTTCGCTATTTGTAACTGGTCGCAGCGGTTGGGATGCTTTTGAAGTACCGGAAGATGAATGGATCGAACTACCGGATGGCGGCTCTCTGTACGAACTACCCGGACGAAAAGGAATTGGCATTGATGTAGTAACTGGTGAAATGCGTTTATGTGATAAGGGTTGGGCTGTTGCTGCATTTATTCCACCGGCACATACCGGTTTTTATTTAGCAGCCTACGAAACGGATAAAGATGCACCTACACTTCCCTTATTTTGTTATACTGCTGCCGGTTGGCTGGATAATAAATTCTATGTCCCGGCTACAAGAATAGAACAAGATATTCGACAAGATTGCGAGGGATACGATCAGAAAAAAGTGGAAGAAGGCGTAAAAATTTTACAAAAGCATTATCCGCATAATCGTTTAGTTAGTCATCTTACCAATAATTGTGCATTAACCTATACTTGTCCTGCGGCAAGAAATTTTTCATTAGGAAGATGGGAATGCCCGGTGCCAGTATCGCCAGCATGTAATGCAAATTGTGTAGGTTGTATTTCGTTGCAGCCAGATGAAGAACCCATTGTTTCAACACAAGACCGGTTAACATTTAAACCCACTGCAGAAGAGATCGTTGAGTTTACAGTGCCGCATCTTGAAACTGCTCCTTATCCAATCATAAGCTTCGGTCAGGGTTGCGAAGGCGAGCCGTTGTTGATGTGGGAAACCATTCGGGATTCTATTATCGAAATAAGAAAACATACTAAGAAAGGAAGTATTAATATTAATACAAATGGTTCTAAGCCTGATGCAGTAAGAGCCTTGTGTGAAGCAGGACTTGATTCGATTCGTGTAAGTACCAACTCTGCCAGAAGAGAAACGTACATGCCATATTATCGTCCTAACAATTATGATTTTAATGATATAGTTGAAAGCCTGAAAGTGGTAACCTCTTTCGGTGGCTGGACATCCATCAACTATTTTGTATTTCCGGGTATGACGGATTCTGTTGAAGAATACGAAGCATTAAGAAAATTGATCAAAGAAACAGGATTGAAAATGATACAATGGAGAAATTTTAATATTGATCCTGATTGGTATTTGGGAAAAATAGGTGTAACAGAAATTGGCGAGTGTCTTGGTGTAAACCAACTGCAACAATTGATTCGGGAAGAATTTCCTGATCTGAAGTTTGGCTATTTTAATCCTCCGATAGAAAGAATCAAAGGTAAATTTGAAATGGATTTTGCGCATCATTAACCTTACATGAACCAACAAACTGCTCAAAGAAATATTTACATCGGAATTGGACTTGCTGTGCTGGCTGCATTTATTTGGTCAGGCAATTTTGTAGTAGCAAGAGCAGTTAAAAATGAAATTCCTCCAATTACTCTTAGCTTCTATCGTTGGTTAGCTGCATCCTTAATCATATTGCCATTTGCTTTAAAAAAAATTAAACAAGAATGGCCTGTTGTAAAACGATCTTGGCATTATTTATTTTGGGCTTCACTTTCCGGCATTGCATTGTTCAACACATTCGTTTATGTTGGGGCACATTACACTTCTGCTATTAACCTGGCATTAATTGGCACCACCTCCTCTCCCATCATGGCAATTATTTTTGCCCGAATATTTTTAAAAGAAAAGATCGGCTTCTTAAAACTGGCAGGTCTTATAACTTGTATTATCGGAGTATTATTCTTGCTGTCAAAAGGAAATTTTCAAAATCTGCTTTCGTTGCAATTTGGCGAAGGCGACTTGTGGGTTTTGCTGGCCGCATTTTGTTTTGCCGTGTATAATACATTAGTAAAGAAAAAACCCACCGCTATTTCTCCTGTCAATTTTTTGTTTGTCATTTTTAGTCTCGGCGCATTGCTGTTGCTCCCTTTCTTTGTTTGGGAAACAAGTCAATACCCGGCGATTGAGTGGAATACGCCTCTTTTACTATCAATCTTATATCTTGGACTAGGTGCTTCTGTTATTTGCTTTCTTATATGGAATATTGCTATCGGTAAATTAGGCTCTGGCCGGACAGCTCTGTTTGGAAATCTAATTCCCGTGTTCAGCAGTGTAGAAGCAGCCATTATTTTGAAGGAAGATTTCAATTGGGTGCATATTACCAGCATGATAATTATTTTCGTTGGCATTGTACTTGCCAACTGGAAGGCGAAATAGCCTTCTTTTCCAAACCTTAACATTTAATAAATCAGCTTTTGTGCAAGTTGCACGGGGTTTGCATCGTTAATAACAGGTGTGAACAAGAATGGTTACCACCCTTAATCACCAAACAGTAAATTTGCTATGAACAACGCTTACATTATGTCTGCAACCCTAGATGCAAAGAACAGAAATCAGGCCGCTATGATCACAGCCGGGTTTGTGGGCTTTATGATACTCATTATGCTTCTATTAAAATGGAAGTTGCCAGTATTTGAAAAAATCACTTACTCGCCGGGTATTGAGGTAGAATTAAACCTGCCTGAAGAACCCGAACCTCCTGTGGATGGTGGTGGCGGTGGTGGAAACCCTGTGCAAGCTGCCGGTGCAGCCGGAATTGCAGCTCCAGCTCCCCCAACTCCGGGTGATAAAGAAGATTCCAAAGCTTTGGATGACAATGATGATAAAGACAATACAGAAGTAACAAAACCGGTTGCTACCAAACCAAAGGCTACAACTATTACTAATACTTCGGTGGCCAAAGTGGAACCAAAAGTGGTTGCGCCTCCGGCTCCTCCCCGTCCTAAAGCGGTGCTTGGAAAAACGACAACTGGTGCAGGTAAAGGTGGTGGTACAGCCGATGATTATGATAGAGCTGGCGGAACAGGAACTGGCAGTGGGGTTGGAAACGGCAGCGGAACTGGTGGTGGAAGCGGTACCGGAAATGGGGGTGGTAATGGTTCTGGCGGTGGAAGCGGCAGCGGACCAAAAGTAACAAGAGGCGATAGAAAAATTGTACGCCACTATTCCTTTACAGGAGATTTGGATAAAGCAACAGTTTACGCAAACATCACCGTATCTCCTGATGGTACTGGTAGGTTTGTAAGTATAGCAAAAGGTTCAACAAATACGAGTAATGCGTACAAACAAGCCATTATGCAATACTTACAAAATATTAAGTTTGATAAAGCTGATCATGAGTCGATGCTCACGGTTCAGTTTAATTTCAGGGTAAATTAACAACTAAGGACGGACAAATAAAGGGGTGTTATGATTGAATCATAGCATCCCTTTTTTGTTATTTTGCAGGCAATGAATTACCAACAGACCACTGATTACTTATTTTCCCGGTTACCTATGTTCAGCCGCATGGGTGCTGCTGCATACAAAGGAGACCTGACAAATACGATTAAGCTATGCGAGTCACTGGGCATTCCTCAAAAAACATTCAAAACTGTTCATATTGCAGGCACAAATGGTAAAGGGTCTACCAGTCATATGCTGGCCGCTATTTTACAAACGGCAGGATATAAAACAGGTCTATACACTTCACCACATCTTAAAGATTTCAGGGAACGAATAAAAGTAAATGGTGAAATGATAAGCGAAGAATTTGTGATCAGCTTTACCGAAAATATTACACCATTAATAGAAGAAATTGAACCTAGTTTTTTTGAGATCACTGTTGCGATGGCATTTGATTATTTCAAACAGCAGCAAGTAGATATTGCCATTATAGAAACTGGCTTAGGTGGCAGATTAGACAGCACCAATATTATTACTCCGGAGATTTCCGTTATTACCAATATTGGCTGGGACCATATGAATTTATTAGGCAATAGCCTGGAAGAAATTGCATTTGAAAAAGCTGGTATCATTAAAGAAAATATTCCGGTGGTTATTGGTGAAACATTACCTGAAACATGGCCGGTGTTTGAAAAGAAAGCTAAAGAAGAAAATGCTCCAGTGTTTATTGCTCCGCAAATACGTAAGGTTGCAGACTGGAAATGGGAAAACCATGAATTGATAGTTGAAGTAATAGAACAACATCATACAGATCATAAAGTATATCTATATCATCTTGATTTACCCGGTATTTATCAGACAAAAAATTTGTTGACCGTTTTGGAAGCTTGTTCGCAATTACAACAACGAGGATGGAAAATTGATGATGCCATCATTCACAAAGGTTTAAAAGAAACAAAAAGACTGACCGGCTTGCATGGTCGCTGGGAAACTATTCAACATTCCCCACAATTAGTGGTTGATGTAGCACACAATGTGGAAGGGATGAAACAACTGGTGCAGCAAATTGAAATGACGGAGCATAACGAGTTGCACATCATTATTGGAATGGTAAAAGATAAAGATGTAGATAATGTATTGCGACTATTACCAAAAAATGCCCGTTATTATTTTACCAAAGCACAAATTCCCCGTGCATTGCCAGAAGGTGAATTAGCAGTAAAAGCCAAACGGCTTGGTTTAGAAGGAAAATATTACAGCAATATTGATTTTGCTTTACTAAGCGCTGCTAAGAAAGCACATAACAAAGATTTAATTATAGTGTGTGGAAGTGTATTTCTTGTCGGCGAAGTTTCCCTGAATGCTGTTAAAGAAATCTGGGGCAAAGAAAACGCTACGGTATTGGATTATTTCTGGTACTATTTATCCGGAGTTCAGTAAGACAGTTCGTTTAATTTTTCCAACGCATATACGATACAGCTTATATGCATCGACTGTACAATTTTATGTTCTCTTACCAAGGCTTTTAACTCATCTATACTAAGCAACACAATTTCTATTTCTTCATTCGCATCTAACTTTTGCTGGGCTACTTTTTTACCTCCTCTTGCTAAAAACATGTGCAGGAAGTTTGTGTTGGTAGAAGGGTTTGGCGAAATTTTTCCCAGATAATCATACGAGGAAAAAGAATAGCCTGTCTCCTCTAATAATTCTCTTGCCGCCGCAGTTTCATGATCTTTATCTGTATCATCAACACAGCCTCCGGGGATTTCTATACACACTTCACCAATCGCATGACGATATTGCTTTATCATCACCACTTTTCCTTCTTCTGTTACCGGAACAACACCCACCCAGGTAGGAAATTCGTACACATAATAAGGCTCAACTATTTTACCAGCAGGTGTTTGATAAGCTTCTTTTCTTACTTTGAACCACTGGTCATTAAAGAGATATTCGGAGGAAAGTGTTTGCCATTTAGGATTCATGAAGAGTTGTTTCTTGTTTCTACTACCATTTCATTCTTTCTCTCAAACTTGTAATATGCGCCACATGATGTTTACCATGCCAGGCATACATACCCAGCAGATACCAGAGACGCATTGTTTTTTTATGTTCCGGATGAAAAACGGTCCGGTTGTTCCATTCATCATCCGTTACATACTTCAATGCTTCAAACCACCGGGCATGCAATGCATGCAATAAGGTAATAGAAATATTGACTGGCAATTTTTCTACATCATGTAACTCTGCCCACAGTTTTTCTTCGTAAGGTTTTATAACAGGATTGTCTTCAGTCAATGCCAATTTAAATCGTATATAAGCATTCATATGACTATCTGCTACATGATGCACCAACTGGTGAACCGACCAACCTCCATCCCGATAAGGTGTTTTTAATTGTGCCTCATCCAGATTTAATATTGCATTCTCCAAAATGACGGGCAAGAATTTTATATCTGCCAGCCATTCTATTTTTTGCTCAATAGAAAATGGCTTTGGTTCATAATTCCCTATGGGATAGCGAAGGTCTGCTGTAAGGGTTGGCATACAATTTTATTTTACGATTTCTAAAAGTTCAACTTCAAATATCAAGGTAGCACCACCCGGAATATCGCTACCTGCACCTCTGTCGCCATAGGCCAGATCAGATGGTATCCATAAACGCCAATGACTGCCTTCACTCATTTCCGGTAATGCAATCTGCCATCCTTTAATTAACGCAGTTAACGGTGCACTAAATGGTTGTCCTCTTTTAAAAGAATTATCAAACTCTTTACCATCAAGCAGGGTTCCTTTATAATGTGCTTTTACTTTATCTCTCAGTTCTGGTTTTGCACCAGTTCCTTCTTTTATTACTTCGTATTGAATTCCACCGGGAAGTTCTTTTACATTTTCTTTACTGATGTTCTCTGTCATGAAAGCAGCACCGGCTGCTTTTTGTGCATCAATTTTTCCTTGCATATATTCTCTTA
>CAZXMP010000040.1:0-26488 GCA_964641575.1 uncultured Chitinophaga sp.
GTTAAGCAGATTACGGGAATTAAAAGTAAAAGCAGAACTGGATGCGCTGCATTCAAAAGTAAATCCTCATTTTTTATATAATGCGTTAAACTCTATTGCCGATCTATCAATTACAGATGGTAAAAAAGCAAGAAGAATGACCATTGCTTTAGCCGATCTTTTTCGTTACAGCATCAATTATAGTCAGAATAATTTTTCAACCATAAAAGATGAAGTAGCAATGGCCGAAGTGTATTTGCAAATCGAAAAAATAAGATTTGAAGATCAGTTAAGCTGTACTATAAAAGTAGATGATAGTTTGAATCATTTTCTGGTTCCAAGATTTGTACTACAGCCGCTGGTAGAGAATGCAGTAAAGCATGGGTTGAAAGCCACCGGCAAAATGACTGAAATAAGACTTGAAGTAAAAAAACATGAAGAAGGCATGAAGTTAATAGTGGGTGACAATGGGCCACTTTTCCCTGATGAGTTAAGCCCCGGCTATGGCGTGAAAAGTGTGTATGATAAATTGGAATTACTTTTTCCTGAAAACTTTGAACTTAGTTTTAATAATATACCTCAAAAAGAAGTTTGTATCTATATTAAAAAATTAATCAGAAATGAGCCAGGTATTTAAAGCCATTGTTGTGGATGATGAGCCTGCAGCAAGAAGATTAATGAAAAGTCTTCTGCAAGAGCATGCCAATGTGGTTACCGTTATTGATGAAGCAGGTACAGGCAGAGAGGCAATTCAAAAAATTGAGGAGCAAAAACCTGATCTTGTTTTTTTAGATATTCAAATGCCGGATTTAACCGGGTTTGAAGTATTGGAACAACTAAAAGAAAAGCCGAATATTATTTTCACTACAGCGTATGAACAGTATGCGATAAAAGCATTTGAAACTTTTTCTATTGATTATTTATTGAAACCAATTAAAGAGGAAAGGCTTCAGCAAAGTATTGATAAGCTAAAACAATTTGGAAGACTGAACCAGGAGTTGAATTCGGTGAGTTTACAGGAAATAATCCGGCAGCTACAAGCTCCGAAGCAAACTACTGCCTTGCCAATAAGAACAGGAGACAGAATAATATTACTTAAATACGAAAACATCGTTTACCTGGAAGCGCAGGATAAATATGTGTTTATTCATACAACAGAAGGGCAGAAGCACCTGACAGATCAATCTCTTTCCGCTTTATCTGATAAATTACCTTCCCAGTTCTACAGGATCCAAAAGTCATATATTATAAATAAAGAGAAAATAAAGGAAATGCACCGTCATTTTAATGGTCGCTACCTATTTGTACTGGATGATAAGGAGTCTACCCGGCTTACCTCAGGCCGCACCTATCATGATGCCATTCGGACGGAGTTTGGATTATAATTTCCCACTTAATTCAGCTTCCATACACTTCAAATTGCGAAATAGTCCCTTAACCTAATTTTGTTTTATCTCTCCCAAAGGCCGGATTAGCTTTGAATCAGTGTCAAAAGGCCTTTTATGGGAAAAATTAGCCGCTTATCCTAAAAGCTAGCGCAATTGTAACCAGATTGTCAGCCTTGCGTCACACTACTATTCCATAAAACGGCCGTACATCCTTAAATATGGCCGTTTAATTTAAAACAATGTTCTAGGTAATGCAAAGTACCTACCTTTGAACTGTAATAATCAAAAACCAGTACTAAATACAAAATAATGAAACAAATTAAGAACCTGCTGCTAGCTTTCCTGATGGGTGTATCTATTTCCGGGCTTGCCCAGGTTAAAAACGGAACAGTAAATGGAACCGTTATCGACGGGAATACCAAAACCATAGAATCGGCAACCATTACTTTACTAAGAGCAAAAGATTCAACAGTAGTAAAAATGAGTGTGGCAGATAAAGCTGGCAAATTCAATTTTGAAGGCGTAGCTGAAGGAACCTATTTGGTATCCATATCTGCAGTTGGACATGATAAAGGTTTTTCCGAAGCGTTTACCATTAATTCAGCAAATCCCTCAGTTTCATTAAAAGCTATTGAGTTGGTTCCGGTTGCTAAATCAGTAGCGGGAGTAACAGTTACTGCCACCAAACCACTTGTTGAACAAAAGATCGACAGGATGATTGTGAATGTAGAAGCTTCAATAACTAATGTTGGTAGCTCTGCATTGGAAGTACTTGAAAAATCTCCGGGCATTACCGTTGATAAAGATGGTAACATTAGCCTGAAAGGAAAACAAGGAGTTGTGGTAATGATCGATGGCCGCCCAAGTTATTTAGGTGGTGCGGATCTTGCAAATATGTTACGTAGCATGAGTGCAAGCCAACTGGAGCAAATTGAAATAATGACAAATCCTCCTGCTAAATATGATGCATCTGGTAACTCGGGTGTAATCAATATCAAAACAAAAAAGAACAAGCAGTTTGGATACAATGGTAGTTTGACAACTGGTTATACAAGAGGTCAGTACTCAAGATTTAATGAAGGAGCAAATTTTAATTACCGTAACGGGAAAATAAACCTTTTTACCAGCCTCAATTACAATAGAAATCACCGGGGAGAAGATCTGGAGATATTAAGAAACTTCAGGGAGACAAATACCAAAGAAATTCTTACCATTTTCGATCAAAAATCTGAAATGGAAAACCAGGGTCATTTCTACAGCGGTAAACTGGGACTAGATTATTCTGCTTCTAAAAAAACAACAATTGGCTTTGTGTTGAGTAGTTTTTATAATCCAAGCAACTGGCTAAGTAATACCAATACTTATATATACGACCCTAGTAATGCCCTGATAAGCCAAACTAAATCATTGGCCAGAAATGAAGAGAAGTGGAAAAATTTTAGTGGGAATGTAAATTTTCGTACTGCATTGGATTCAGCAGGGCAGGAGTTAACAGCTGATCTGGATTATATTCAATACAGGGTAACAAATAGTCAGCCTTTATTCACTACCTATTATGATAATATGGGCAATCAAAATGGTAAAATAGATTCATTAATGGGTACACTGCCACAAGCTATTACTATCTACAGCGGCAAAATGGATTATACACTTCCATTAAAAAATGGAGCAAAATTTGAAGCAGGTATTAAATCGAGTTATGTAAAAACTGATAATAATGCAAGCTATGATAGCATACAAAACGGGCAGATAATACATGATTATAACCGTAGCAATCACTTTTTGTATGAGGAGAATATCAATGCGGCGTATGTAAATTATAGCAGACCACTAAGTAAAAAATGGACCGGGCAATTTGGTCTTCGTATGGAGAACACTAATGCAAAAGGTAACCAGTTGACTTCAGGAGAAAAGTTTAAAAGAAACTATACCCAACTTTTTCCAACTGCCTATTTACAATATGCCGCTAATGAGAAAAATTCGTTTGTTATTAATTATGGCAGAAGAGTTAACAGACCTAACTACGAGGATTTAAATCCATTTATCAATTTTATAGACCGATATACGTTTCAACAAGGTAATCCTAACCTGAAACCACAGTTCAGCCATAATATTGAATTAAGCCACACTTATGGCGGGGCATTGACCACTACATTGAATTATAGCAATACGACTGATATCATTCAGCAGGTATTAGAGCAAAATGAATTGACGAACGAAACATTTATTAAAAAAGCGAACATTGCATCCCGCAAACAATTAGGTATTGCTGTAAGTGCTAATAAACAAATTACCAAATGGTGGAGCGGTAGCATATATACCAACCTTTCAAACAACCGGTTTGAAGGCATTGTAAATAATGAGCCAGTTTCTCTTGGTATTGTAATGTTTATGGCACAAGTGCAACAACAATTTAAATGGGGTAAAGGATGGGGTGCCGAAGTAAGTGGCTTCTTCAGATCAAAGGGATTAGAAGGTGTGATATTTATCAGGTCAATGACGCAGACGAATGTAGGGTTCAGCAAGCAAATATTAAACAATAAAGGAAGTATTCGCTTAAACTTCCGTGACATCTTTGCTGGCGGTGTTGCAAGAGGCTTTAGCAAGTATAGCAATGTAGATGCAGTGTTTAAAAATATTAATGATAGCCGTTCGGTAAGCCTTGGCTTTACCTGGAGATTTAACAAAGGAAAATTAAAAGCAGGTAGCGGTAAAAAAGAGGGTGGCGCATCTGATGAGCAAGGTAGAGTAGGTGCAGGAAACTAATAATAAAGTATAACCATTAACCATTCCAATCCTCCCGATAATTATCGGGAGGATTTTTTTTGAAAGCCATGTTAATGCACCATTAACATTTATCGATGTTTAAATGATAAACTTACCGCTTGTGTATCGGTAAGTTATAGTTGCCCTTTGTCATCAGAACTACGAAGCTTGTCATATTTCGTTTTCTTTTGAATGTTTTGTACTGCAATTTTAGTTTTTCAAACAGAACATTAACCATAGCCATGATTATGAGAAAGTATTTTACTCTCTGCTGCCTTCTGTTCGTATGTATTCTTCATACGGCAGCACAAAACAAAACAGGAAAAATATCCGGTGCTGTATTGGATGCATCCGGTAAACCGCTTCCATCAGTAACAGTATCGTTGTTAAAAGCTAATGATTCGCTACTCGTTAAAACTGCCATCAGCAGTAAAGAAGGTGTTTATGAATTTCAAAATATTGCTGAAGGAGAATATATCGTTCAGGCAACCAATGTTGGTTTTGAAAAAGGTAGCAGTAAGAAGATAATAATAAGCGCAACAGAGAATACGGTTCAGCTTGATGTGTTGCAACTTACCCCCGCTGCAAAAGGACTGAGTGAAGTTACTGTAACAGCAAAGCGGCCATTTATTGAAACAAAGATCGATAAGACAGTTGTAAATGTAGATGCCTCACCAACTAATGCAGGTGCTACTGCATTGGAAGTACTGGAAAAATCACCTGGCATAATGGTGAGTAATGATGGAGCAATCAGCCTGCGTGGAAAAGCAGGTGTAATTGTAATGATGGATGGCAAACCCACTTTTTTATCACCAACAGATTTGGCAAACTTGCTAAAAAATTTGCCCGCCTCAGCTATTGACCAGATTGAAATAATGACAAATCCTTCTTCTAAATATGATGCATCTGGAAATTCTGGTGTAATTAATATAAAAACAAAGAAAGGCAGAACAGCAGGTTTTAATGGCTCTGTAATGGCAGGTATTACCACCAGCTTTTTTGAAAGTCCATCTGGTACGTTTTATGTTATTCCTAAAACCCAAAACAGTATCAACTTTAATTACCGGAAAAATAAGATCAACTTTTTTGGTAATTATAACCCGAATGTTTTTAAAGGAATGAATAACCTTGAAATAAACAGAATAAAAATTGATAACGATAAAAATGTACTCGGTTACAATGACGTAGAAACCCAGTTTAAGTTTGGAAATAATAATCATACGTTGAAACTCGGCCTTGATTATTTTGCCGATAAGAAAAATACTTTTGGAGTAGTTGTCAGCGGATTTCTTTTTTCAGGTCATCCAACACCAACAACAATTACAACAACTGCCGATGAAAATTACCAGCTGTTATCGACAATGGTATCTGAAACTAATAACCGGTTAAAGTTCAAGAATTTCACTTCTAACTTTAATTATCGTCATCAATTTGATTCAGCTGGCAGAGAAATTACAGCGGATGCAGATTATATTACCTACAACAATACTTCAAGGATGACATTGAGTACGGATTTTTACAACGGAGCCGGCATACCAACAGGAGACCCGTTGCAATTAAAAGGATATCTGCCTTCTGAAATTGAAATCATATCTCTTAAATCAGATTATACACATCCCTTTAAAAAAGGTGGACGATTAGAGGCCGGTGTAAAAAGCTCTTTTGTAAAAAATAATAACATCGTTAATTATGAACGATGGGATGAAACAAAGTGGATAGCTGACAGCCGATCGAACCATTTTATTTACGATGAAAATATTAATGCCCTTTACCTGAATGTAAACAGGCAGGTAAAAAAATGGTCGTTCCAGGGTGGATTGAGATTGGAAAATACAATAGCCAAAGGTTACCAGGTAACTAACGATTCTACATTCAAAAGAAATTTTACTAATTTATTCCCTAGTGCTTTTGTAAGTTATGCGGTTGATAAGGATAATAGTCTTACCATATCCTACAGTCGTAGAATAACAAGACCTAATTACCAGGATCTAAACCCATTCATTTATTTTTTAGATTCATTGTCATACAGAAAGGGAAACCCATTTTTGTTGCCACAGTTTTCTCATAATATAGAATTGAGTCATTCCTTCAAAGGGAAATTGATCACCACTCTTAATTATAATAATACAACAAATGTTATTTCTCAATTGATAAAGCCGGATGGCGATCTTCTTTTTCTTACATCTGATAATGTGGCAAAGTTCAGGAACATTGGTATTTCTATTACTGCACCGGTGACTATTACTAAATGGTGGATGTCAAATATTTTCGTCAATTTATTTAATAATCATTACGAAGGTGTGTACGAAAACAAACCACTTGATATTGCTTTTACATCTTTTATGATAAACATGACACAGACGTTTACACTAAAGCAAGGATTTACGTTAGAGATGAATGGTTTTTACCGGGCAAGAGGTGTTAACCAGTTGAATATTGATGAGCCGATGTATGTTATAAGTTTTGGTGCACAAAAACAAGTGTTGAAAGGCAAGGGTACACTTCGCCTGAACCTGAGAGATCCCTTCTGGATACAACGCTACAAAGGGAAAACACAATATGATCTTGTTGATTCAAGAATACAAAACAGGTGGGATAACCGTCAAATCACTACTTCATTTACCTACCGCTTTGGCAAAGCCGGACAACAAAACACTCCACCACGCCGCCGCAACAGTGCCTCGCAGGATGAACAGAACCGGGTAGGGCAAGGTGGTCAATAAACCATAAGGATTTTCTCATGTATTAACGATACATAATCGCCCCTCTTTTCTAAGAGGGGCCTTTTTATATACTTAAATATGAAAAGAACTTTCAAAAATCTTACTGCTTAGAAAATGAAAACAATCTTACATTTGATAAAGCCAAAACTTAAAACCTCAAACTAAAAACTATTTTATGCCTTCATTTGATATTGTTAGCAAAGTAGATGCGCAAGCATTGGATAATGCCGTGAATGTAGTAACCAAAGAAATTACGAACCGCTTTGATTTTAAAGGATCACATATTGTTATTGATCTTGACAAAAAAGATTTTCAGTTGAAGCTGGAAACAGATGATGATATGAAGATGCGTCAGTTATTGGATGTATTAGTAAGCCGTTCTCATAAGCAAGGCATTGCACCGGAGGCATTTGATCTGTCGAAAGAAGGTGCAATAAGTGGTAAGTATTGGAAGAAAACCGTGAAAGTGAAAAATGGAATGGCACAAGAAGATGCAAAGAAGGTAGTAAAGTTGATAAAAGACTCTGGTTTGAAGGTGCAGGCTTCTATCAATGATGATCTGGTAAGAGTAACGGGTAAGAAAATTGACGACCTGCAGGATGTGATACAGCTTTGTAAAACGGGGAATCTTGGAATTCCTTTACAATATGTGAATATGAGGGACTGAGGCCTTAGCAAACCTGCTTTTAAGTACTCTTTCTGTTAATAACAGGGTGCAAAACAGGTGCATATCAATGAGGTCAAAAATTTGGGAACAGGTATTTCAATAAACTATATTTGATATACAACTGCACGAAGTTTTAGCAATAAAATTAAGTGCCGGAGAAACGGAAACCCCTCAAAAGGTGAAAGTAACTCCTGGGGAAACAGAAACCCGTCAAAAGGTGGAAGTAACTCCGGAAAGCATCGGGTAAGTAAACAAGAAGGCGCAAGCCGGAAAGTGAGCTAACTTGGTGCTTTCGTATTTTAGGGCAGCCTCCCCAAACCCCTCCGAAGGAGGGGCTTTAAAGTCGTTTAAACTTAAAATGTTCCTTTTAATAGGGGTTGAAATTTCTGCCTTTTAAGATATAATTTTGGCCATAAACCTCGTCTGGCCTATCTTTGCCGCCCTAAATTTATCTTTTAATTTGTACGGCAAAATCCGTGCAACCTTCAAAATCATCAAGTTATGAAAAAAGGACTCCATCCCGATAGCTATCGGTTAGTAATTTTTAAAGACATGAGTAATGGTCACACTTTCCTAAGCCGCTCTACGGCAGCTTCAAAAGAAACTTTGAAATGGGAAGATGGCAATGAATATCCATTAATTAAACTGGAGATTTCAAACATGTCGCACCCATTTTTTACCGGTAAGAATGTGATGGTTGATACCGCAGGCCGTATCGACAAATTCAAGAAGAAATACGCTAAGAAAGCAGAATAATATTAAATTGTGATAACTACTCGATCCGAATAACATCGGAAAGAGTTTTGTTTTTCATGGCTATACTTTAAG
This sequence comes from uncultured Chitinophaga sp., assembly GCA_964641575.1. Classification (GTDB taxonomy): domain Bacteria; phylum Bacteroidota; class Bacteroidia; order Chitinophagales; family Chitinophagaceae; genus JJ008. The sequence goes on from CAZXMP010000040.1 coordinate 8,352, forward strand.
ACCTCCCGATTCTTCGGGGGGTCTATTTTTTTATGCATATCAGCTTTTTAAATAAGTTAATCACATTTTAGCCCAACGGCATGGTTTTTTCTACTTCCCTAAAAAAATACTTATGATAACACGCAGAAATATTTTATTGCTGGCAGTTCTAATTGCTGCAGTAACAATTAGTGCATGTCAAAAAGAAAACTCCGGGGGTACTACCAATTTAAAAGTACATCTTACAGATAATCCCTTTAATGCAACAGCCGTAAATGTGGATATACAAGAAGTAAGAGTAAATATGCGGGATGATTCATCAGGCTGGACTAGTCTTGCTACCATTAGTGGAGTTTACAATCTGCTCGATTTTCAAAATGGTGTAGATACCGTGTTAGCGCAGGGAAATATTCCTACCGGCACTTTAAAAGAAATTCGTTTTGTGTTGGGTAGTAATAATAGTATTGAAATTGCCGGCGTTACGTATCCGCTTACAATCCCAAGCGGTAGTGAGTCTGGTTTAAAAATAAAACTCAATAAGAAATTAAATGCCTCATTGGATTCATTAGTAATTGATTTTGATGCGGCATTATCAATAATGCAAACCGGAGCAGGCAATTATAAATTAAAACCTGTTTTGAAAATTAAATAACAACAAGAATAAATTTCTTGAAAAGCATTTTGTTGAAAAGCAAGATGCTTTTTTTATGCGTAGTATCTGCATTCTTCCAATGTACTATTCCTTTATTGCAATAAGTACATCTACAAAGGGGTAGTTACATCTGCTATCTTATTTTCAATAATATCGGCTGTTTCATTTGCACCAGCACTAGGTGCTGTTTACTTTTATTGAGATGAGATAATCGGCAACTACGCCGTTATTTTTAATTAATCCACTACCTAAAAAAAACAACATGAAAACAAATCGACTTATTTTTTCAGCAGTTCTGGCTTCAGCTATTTTTTTTACAGCCTGCCAACGGGACGCTGCCAGAGAGTTAACTGCCCCTGTGGCACAAACATCAACGAGTGGTATCTCTATTGAATCAGAAGATGGACCCTGCAATTCTGATGCTTATGACATTGTATTGGAAAGCAGAACACAGGTTGGCAGTAATTGGGAATGGGTATGGAGTGTTCAAAATCCAAATCCTGGCAATGGTACAAATGGAACAGTTCAGGATTTAAGCCATTGGGGTATGGAGTTTGGCTCATGCTTTACCTGGAGTTCAGTAGCAGGGGCAGCCTATAGCTATAATGGCGCAACATGGACCAGCTTTTCTCCCAGTTATGCTCCTGATCCAAGCCAGCTTTGTATGCAGACACCAGTTTTGAAATTCAACTATGGTACTTCTGGTGGTGCTAAAACATATTATAAGCTGATATTGAACCAGGACTACGACTATACTAATTCTTTAGCCTATTATAAATCGGGTAAAAGAACGGGTTGCTGCACTACTGCCTTCCAAGGGGTTGGTTGCCTGGCCGGTGGTGGAGATGATGGTGGTGACAGATAAACAATTATTTTAATTAAACGCTGCTAAAGGCTTGAATGAGAACTGTTTTGACTCTCATTCCAGCCTTTTTTAATATTTGTACTCAAATGCTTGTGCAGTACAAATTGAAAGTATACTTTTATTGCTCAAAGTGACCATTACTATTATTTCTCTGTGAAATAATAATGTCCAATCCACTGAAAAGTACAAAGTAGCCAACTGGCTACACCAAACAATCCATTTTCAATTGAATACTGTATGGTTTAACTGTTGTTAATCCTTTCAAGTCCTTCCTATCTGAATGCCTCAAGGTCCATTCCAACTGAATCACCACAATCAAATGTGGATGTATTGATTCGTCATATATCATAATGCTAACAAAGCAACAGCCGTATTTATTTAAACTTTCATTTAACTAAAACCTTGAAGCATGAAAAAGATTTTATTTATTATTTTATTTGCAGCGTTGGGCATTGCTGCTTTTTCCCAGGAAAATCCTTGTCCTACAGTAACTGGTGTACGCAGAACTAATATCGTTAATAATGGCAACGGTACTTGTTCTGGAACAATTACTTTGAACATTCAAAACGATGTATCTAATGCTAATCCTAAAGGAGTTCTTGTAGAAGTTCTTTGTGGCTCACTAACTCCTGTTCTTACTCAGTGTTTTATTGCTTCAACAGTACCGGGTGGAGCTCAATACACTACTAATTCATTTACTTGTCCTTGTAATGAGCCTATCACAATTAGAATTACACGTTTTACTGCCAGCAATGGAAACTGCCAGGGCGGTACTTGCGGAAATGTTATTATTATCCAGGAATCGCCTTTGCCCGTGGAGCTTACCTCATTTACAGCAAAACGTATTCAAACTAATGTATCATTGAAATGGGAAACTGCATCTGAGCAAAATAATAGCGGTTTTGCCGTTGAGAGAAATACTAATGGAACCTGGCAACAAATTGCTTTTGTTCCTACAAAAGCTCAGGGAGGAAATAGTAGCTCTTCTATTGCTTATGATTATAATGATTTGAATAGCACAAAAGGGATCAGCCAATACCGTATTAAACAGGTAGATTTCGATGCGCAATCTAAGTATAGTGAAGTTCGTACCGTTCGTGGTGACGGACAAGTTGGTAAAACAATTGTTTATCCAAACCCATCCGTAGACGGTAAAGTAAATATTGTATTTGAGGATGCTACTGTTATCCGTGATGTATCTGTAACTGATATGAGTGGTAGAACAATTAAACAATTTAAAAGCGTAACTAACAACAATATGGTTATTGAAAACCTGAGCCCCGGCATTTACAGCCTTCGTGTATTTGTGCCAGCTACCGGCGAACAGGCAGTGCAGAAGATTGTGGTGAATAAACAATAATATGCTCAGGGGTTTTATTTTAAAACACCTACGGGGTGGTTCTTTTGAACTACCCCTTTTTTGTTAGGGTTGCCAATCTTTTAAAGGTTGGCAACCCTTTATTTTATCTTTCCTCCTTCAAAAGGTTGTAACCCTCCGGAGCAATTATCTTTTCTTATTTTTGGTAATTACCCCGATATGAATAAAATCATTTTTACAGAAGAGTTTTGCCAGCCAGAAGATCTGCATCCTTTTACACTTACCAGGCAATTGCAGGACATTAGAGTAGGGATTCTCACTATCCGGGAGAAATGGGAACGGATGCTTGGGTTAGATTCGTTCGATAAAAAAGAAGATGATTACAAAGACCTGCAACGTTCTGTACATATTGATGAAGCAGTAGGAGATGGAGCTTGTTTTATTATTCATGGCAATGTGCTACCCACTGCAGCATTAGTAAAGGCGGTTCGTAAATTAAGGAACGGAGAATTTATTGCTGCCAGGGGAGGAAACAGTATTGTATTTAGGGTTGCCAAAAATGATATTGAAGGAAGACATAAAATAAAAGTAGGCAATGCTGTCAATTTTGAGGAGGAGTTGAAGATCGTCCGCTACCCCTGGGATATTTTTCAATTGAATGACTGGGCCATTCGCCAGGATTTTAAATTACTTACTGGTAAGAAGAAATCGCAGTCTCTTTCAAAAACAAACAAGGTTTTAAAGCCATCACAGGTATTTATTGAAAAAGGTGCTAAAGTGGAGCATTGCATTATTAATGCTGCCACAGGCCCGGTATATATTGGTAAGAATGCAGAATTGATGGAAGGTTGTATTATTCGTGGGCCATTTGCCATGGGAGAAGGAGCTTGTTTAAAATTAGGTACTAAAGTATATGGTGCCACTACACTTGGTCCTTATTGTGTAGTAGGTGGTGAAGTAAAAAACTCAGTACTGTTTGGTTATAGCAATAAAGCACATGATGGTTATTTGGGTGATTCGGTTATAGGCGAGTGGTGTAATATGGGGGCAGGCACCACCAACTCTAATCTAAAGAATAATGCCAGCGATGTTAAAGTATGGATGCCGAAAGGAGAAATGACGGCCGGTATTAAATGTGGGGTAATGATGGGAGACTATTCCCGGACTGCTGTAAATACTGCCATCAACACTGGTACGGTAATAGGTGTAAGTTGCAATGTGTTTGGTGCAGGACTTACACCCAAATACATTCCAAACTTTAGTTGGGGTAGTGAAGGAGTGGATCGCTATGATTTTGAAAAAGCATTATTGGATATTGAAGATTGGAAAAAACTAAAAGGCCAAAAGATAGGGGATGATGAAAAAAGTATTTTGAAATACATTTTTGAGAAGTGGTAAAGTAAAACTTAAAATAAACACAACTGATAAATTATGCGGAAACAAATTGCAGCGGCTAACTGGAAAATGAATCTTACGTACCAGCAGGGAGAAAAATTATTGGATGAAATTTTGGGAGCTGAAATTGAATTGGCCGATCATCAGCTGGCTATTTTTGCAGTTCCTTCTCCTTATTTGCTAATGACAAGAAGTGAAGTGGAAGAGGAAAGCAATTATGAGGTGGCGGCACAAAACTGTCATCATAAGAAATCCGGAGCCTTTACTGGTGAAGTATCTGTAGAAATGCTGCACTCCATGAATATTAAATATTGTGTAATCGGGCATAGTGAAAGAAGAGAATACAATGGGGAGACTAACGCCATGCTGGCCGACAAGGTGAATCTTTGTTTAGAAAATTTTATTACTCCTATTTTTTGCTGCGGGGAACCCTTATCCATCCGTGAAGCAGGTACGCAAAATGAATTTGTAGCCACACAGTTAAAAGAATCCTTGTTTCATTTACCGGCGGTAACAATTAAAAATATCGTCATAGCCTATGAGCCAATCTGGGCCATAGGGACCGGTAAAACAGCCAGCACTGAACAGGCACAAGAAATACATCAATATTTACGTTCTGTAATTGCCGTCCAATATGGAGAAGCTGTGGCCAATGAAATTTCCATTCTCTACGGTGGAAGTGTAAAAGCAAACAATGCAAAAGAAATTTTTGCTTGTGCTGATGTAGATGGAGGTCTTGTTGGAGGGGCGTCGTTGGTTGCTGCTGATTTTATTGAAATTATAAAGGCGTTGAAATAGGCAATAGTAAATGGTGAAAAGTGAATGTGAACCACAGGTCGTGTAAAACATATTTAAAAATAAATTGGTAATTTATTTCCGCACCATTTCACATAGTGCTCCAGCGAAAGAACCAGGTAATGCTGAGTTTTCTGAAGATCAGAGCCATTGTAAATGGACGGCAAATTTATCCGTTGTCCAATACAAAGCCGGTAGTAATTCCGGTGAGTGAGAATAATCCAAAAGTTGTTGTCACAGACGGGTATCATTTTACCCGTCCCATGAAATTAAAGTATAATGAACTGCCTGTTTATTGCTTTAATGTAGTGTGTGCCATCAGTGATAAACAATTATTGGGAGTAGTTGGCCTTTTAGCTGGCTTATACCTGGGTGGCTTTTTTACCGGTTTGCTGGTACTAAAAGTGCTCAGTTTTTTCCCCCTTCTTTACCTCGTATTATTTTACTATCTCAATAGAAAGGAGTTCATCAAACTGGTGCCGGTATTGAACTAATCAGCACTGTTTCAAAAACCGATTTTTTTCACAGTACTGGCTGGTTTATTTTAGCAACTGATGTCCCGAAAAAAAATACTCTGGCTTTGCAGTTGGTATCCGAATAAACTGGAGCCTTTTAATGGCGACTTTATTCAGCGGCAGGCCCATGCCGCCGCATTACTCAATGATATTTTTGTTATACACCTGGCAGGAGATGATACTGGTGTGATAAAAGAAACCGGCGAAGTGGTGATGAATGCTCCGGGTATTACGGAAAAAATAATCTACTATAAAAAGCATGCTTCTTTCCCCGCCAAATTGTTTTCACATTACAAATGGCTTCATCTTTCAAAAAAAGCTATCAGGAAGTACATTATTGAAAATGGCAAACCTGATGTCATTCATGTAAACATCCCTGTAAAAGCAGGATACTTAGGTTTATGGGCCCAAAAAAAATACGGTGTGCCATATGTTGTTACCGAACATTGGGGTATATATAATGAGGTGGAAGTGCATAATTATGAAAGTAAAAACTCCCTGTTCAAACAGCTTACAAAAAAAGTGTATGATGGAGCTGCTGTATTTATATCAGTTAGCCGTTATTTAGCCGAAGGTGTAAACAGGTTGGTGTTGCAAAAGGATTATACAGTTGTGCCCAATGTGGTTGACACCAATATTTTTTATTATCAGGAAAAGCAGTCTGATACTTTTCGCTTCCTACACGTATCTAATATGGTTGCGCTAAAAAATACCGAGGGAATATTAAGAGCTTTTAGAATAGTAACTGAACACCATTCAAATGTTGAGCTGGTAATGGTAGGAGATACTACTAACACAATACGAGAGTATGCCGCTTCGTTAGGTTTTCCGAAAGGAACAGTTTCTTTTCGGGGCGAAGTATCTTATCAGCATGTTGCAACTGAAATGCAGTTAGCAGACTGTTTTATTTTATTCAGCAATATTGAAAATTCGCCTTGTGTAATTGGAGAAGCATTATGTTGTGGATTGCCTGTTATTGCAACAAGAGTTGGCGGTATTCCGGAATTGGTTGATGAAACTAATTCAATATTGGTGGAGGCAGGAAATGAAAATACTTTGGCTACTGCAATGCAAGAAGTAATGAAAAACTATTTTACATATAACAGAAAAAAAATAGCTGAAAAAGCACAACAGTTTTTCAGCTACCCGGTAATCAGTAAACAGCTTGATGAAATCTATGCAACTGTTTTATTTACAAAATAATAATTAATTTTTTAGCCGGCTTATCAACTCAATGTATTCTTTCATTGCGTCTGTAGTTGACTTCCCTTTTAGGTTGGACCATGCTTCATATTTAGCTTTGGCTACAAAGTCAAATGGGTTAGAGGGAGGGTCTGTATTTACGTCCCCAATACTACCTTGTTTGTACAACGAATAGAGTTGTAATAAGGTTTCGTTACTTGGCTTTTCGGAAAGACTTTTGCTATCTGATGCTGCTTGTTCAAACTGCTCTTTTAAATCCATGTGCTGCTTTTTAATTTTAAATGGTTGGTGTAATAATAAGCGAATTATTTAGTACGGGCATTATCAATAAATATTGATTGCACTTCTTTTTTGTTATTAATAGTTTTGTAAAATTCTTCCAGATAACGGGTGGCTTCTTTTCGGTAACTTTCTTTCAATAAAGTAAAATTGTTTATCAACGACATGATGGCTTCTTTCTTTGCTTTAAACAGATCAAAGGTCAACTGTAATTCTTCCATTGATCTTGGGAACCCTCTGTATACTCTTTCTGTGACGGCCTCAGTTCCTAAAATTTCACTGGGCAAAGCATAGCCCGCATTTACAAACCCGGAGTGGTCAAAATCGTAGGGAACAACAAATGGTAATGCGTTTGTATTTTCCTTATCGTAAATAAGTTTTATGTTGTGATTGCCGGGAACAGACCAGTCGCCGTTGCTGATCATATACTCAAATACCGCAACTTTTGTCATTAGGCTACGATTGGTAGATTCAGTATTATACGTTGCTTTATCTTTTTTAATACAGCCGTTTCTTGTTGCCAGGTCTTTATCATCTTCCAGCAGGAATGCATATTGTGTAAAGGGCTTCACTTTTCCTCTTGTATCATTATAGCTCATTTTTACTAACCTTACCCGAAAGCTTTTATCCTCCAGCAGGTTATAGATTTTATAAACAAGAAATTCTTTCAGCACCAGTTGCTCATCATCTGCTTTCGGACCGCAGGCAATTACTAATTTTAGTTTTCCCAACGGGGATAGGAGAGGTGAGGTTGGATTTTTAAAATCCATCATAATAGGGGGAATGTTACACTGCTCTCTTCTAAAATGACCTCTTGCACCTACCGTTATTGCTTCTTTGATAGGAGTACTGCCCGGCAGCGTAAGAGTAACTTCAGCTTCCTGGAAAACATCTGGCAGTTTTTCATTTTGCAATTTTCTAATGTCTGTCGACAGGCTAATTTCAACAATATCTTCATCAGTAAAAAATTTTATGCTATCAACCTTTGTTTGTGCAGAAGATAAAAAACTGCTGCTTATTATAAAGGCCAGCAGCAGCCACTTTAATTTTTTCATACTGTGATTGTTATGTTTAAAGTATATGATGGTGGTAAAAGTCAAAAAAGTTGTTACTACCTGGCGTTATCTATAAAGATTGATTGTACTTTTTTTTCATTTTCTATAGTCTTATAGAACTCGTTGAGATAACTAATAATATCTTTTTTTGTTTTGTCTTTAAACAAATCAAACCCGTTTACCAGTTCATTGATACTTTGTCTTTTTTCTTTAAAAAGCTTTAGTGTATTTTGTATTTCAGGCATAGTACGTTTATAACCTCTGTACACCCGTTGGGTAACGGAGGCAGTTCCCACCACTTCACTGGGTACGGCATAATAGGCATTTACAAAACCTGAATTGTCAAAGTCGTATGGAACCGTAAGTACTTTAGCTTTTTCATCATTGCGGGGATAAATCATTTTAATGTTGTGGTTAGCCGGTACCGACCAGTCTGTATTACCAATCATGTATTCAAAAATGTCAACTTTATTCATCAGTGCTGGGTCTGCTTCATCTACTGCAAAAGCAACTTTTTTACTGGCTTTACAGCCGTTTCTTTTTGCCATATCGTCCACATCTTCCAGCAAGAAAGCATATTGCGTATATGATTTCATCTTGCCTTTTGTATCATTATAAGTTACTTTAGCTAGTCTTGCTCTAAAACTTCTCTCATCAAAGAGGTTGTAAATTTTATACACCATATACTCTTTCAAAAGCAATTGCTCATCCACACTTGAGTTGGCACAGCCAACCACCAGTTTCAGCCTGCTTAGTGTATAAAGTCTTGGCGAAGTGGGAGTGTGAAAGTCCAGCATGATAGGCGGCATTGCACAATTAATCCTTCTTGATTTGCCTCTTGCATGTAATTTCATTTTTTCGCTGATCGTAGTGTTATCAGGAAAGCGAACGGAGATATCTGCTTCCTGGTAAACTTCAATATTTTCGGCAATTTGAAGTTTGCCAAAATCAGTAGTCAGTGTTATTTCAACAATACCGGGGTCGGTAAAAAATTTGATACTGTCAACCTGGTTCTGTGCAGATACAGAAACAGTGCCTGCCATCATGCAAGCGAATAGCAGCCTTGTGATCTTATTCATATAGTGGTTATTAATGGTGTCTTATATTGTGGATAAGAAAATTACGAAAGAAAACACAATAACAACTCACATGGGTAATCTTCTTATTTCAGTATTTCTGTAATCACCTGGCCTACATTTCCATTAGGCATTTGTATACGCAACAAAGCCGCTATAGTTGGCGCAATGTCAGTCATATAGGTTTCCCGGTTCGTTTTTCCCTGCTTGATGCCCCAACCATACCAAAGCAGTGGAATATGCGTATCATAGGGGTTCCAGAGGCCATGGGTGGTACCGGTATTGCTCCAGGCATCTATATAATTGGGTTTAAGCAGAAACTGAATATCCCCACTCCGCCGTTTATAATATCCGTTATTCAGCATATTTCTTACCGTTACGGGGAGCGGTACTTCATTCAACTCTTCCAGCGAAAATATTCTTGCAAAGTTGGAGTCTTTGGACATACGGGCAACGATCCAGTCAATAATATCTTCAGCATCTAATTTAGCGGAATCAATTTTTGGATGATTTAATCCAAACTGGTAATTATCATCATACACCACTACAGGAGTGATGTTGAATTTTTCATTTAATGCAATGTTGAGTTGCTTGGTAATGTCGCTCATGAAAACTCTTCCGCCGGGCATTTTATTCTCCGTCATAAACTCGGGGGTATGTGCCACACCATGGTCTGCAGAAAGAAAAACTGTGTACTGGCCCTCACCAACTTTTGCATCCAAAAAATCTAAGAAAGAGCCAATTTCTTTATCTAATCTTAAAAATCCATCTTCAGATTCTACGGAGTTAGGTCCGAATGTATGTCCAATATAATCGGGTGATGAAAAACTTACCGCTAAAAAATCAGTAATATCATCTGCTCCCAATTGCTCAGCTACTAACGTAGCTTTTGCAAATTCTGCCGTCAATGTATTTCCCATTGGTGTGGTAGAAATTTTGCCATAGTCTTTTCCAATATAACCCTTCATATCATAGGGAAATTTATTGCCCCCTAATGTCTTGGCTTCATGGCTTTTTTCGTCGGCTGTACTTTGCGTATAGGTATTGATTGGGTAAAGCGTATTCCATCCTTTCTCGTAGTATTTATCCACTAATTTTTGAGCATTAAAATCATTCACCCATTTTGGTAATTCATTCATGTAGTAAGTAGAAGTGATCCATTTGCCTACGCCGCCATCGTACCAGTAAGCGGCATTGGCACTATGCCCTGCTGGCAAAATACCGCCTCTGTCTTTTATAGAAATACCAACCACTTTACTTTTGAAATTAGTAGCGATCCGTAATTCATCGCAGATGGTTGTGGTTAGCATATTTCTCGGACTTTGTTTCCCTGCAGAAGTAGTGCTTCCCACAGTGTTCACTGTTTTATCTTCTGTGCAATAAACAGAACGCATTTGGTCTCTATCCCACCAATAATTTCCGGTAATACCATTTATAGCAGGTACTGATCCTGTGTAAATAGAACTATGTCCGCAACCTGTATAAGTAGGAGTGTATGGAATTAAAGTGTTCTCACAGGTAAAGCCCTGGTTGAGCATTCGCTTAAAACCTCCATTCGCATCGTACCTGTCATAGAAACGATAGAGATAATCCCAGCGCATCTGGTCCACCACAATACCTACAATAAGTTTTGGACGCTTAATAGTTTGCTGTGCTTCAACAGTAACAGTGCAGAATAATACTAACGCTAAAATTGATACCAGTCGCATGAAAAAAATTTTGACAAATGTAAGGGTTTGTTCCGCCCCAGCTGATATTAGGAAATATTATCATTCTGTGACGAAAGTTTTGTTGCGGAGGATGCTTTGCAATATTTTTATTATATGAAAATAATTGGATTTGTAGGCGGTTTATCCTGGGTTTCATCGCTGGACTATTACCGGCTGTTTAATGAAATTACTAATCAACGATTGGGTGGAAATGAAGCCGCAAAAATTGCGATGTATTCCGTTAATTATGGAGAAATAGTAACCCTTACCCATAAAGGAGATTGGGATGGTATTACGAACATTATTGCGGATGCTGCAAAAAAAGTGGAGACTGCCGGGGCTGCATGTGTGTTATTAGGTGCTAATACCATGCACCATATTGCAGAGAGAGTTCAGGAAAAAATATCCATTCCATTGCTCCATATTGCCGATGTAACTGCCAAGGCCATACAACAAAAAGGAATCAATAAAGTAGCATTATTAGGTACCCGCTACACCATGCAGTTTGACTTTTATAAAAACAAACTTGCCAGGTATGGTATTGAAACAATAATACCAGGAGCCGATGGAATTGAATTTGTAAACAATGCCATTTATAATGAATTAGGAAAAGGAAAATTTCTTGCTGAAACAAAGCAAGGATTTCTGGAAATAATTGATAAGCTATCTGGTAAAGGGGCACAAGGTGCAATATTGGGTTGCACAGAAATTCCGATGCTTATCAAACAATCCGACACAGCATTGACTGTTTTTGATACTACTTTATTACATGCAACTGCTGCGGTAGATTTTGTGTTGGAATAAATTCATGCTCCTTCAACCTTTTCCCGCTACCGGTGCCATTTCCAAAAAGCGAAGGATGCAATGATCGAAACCAGCCCCACCGTCCACCATAAAACATTGAAACCGGAATATTCGGCAAGTTGTGCACCGCCCATAGGACCAAGCACTTGTGCCACCGACCAGGCCATAGTATAAAGTGCCGCATATTGCCCCCTATTGGAAGGCTGTGTTCGGGCTATCCAGTAGCTATTCATAAAAGGCATGGAGAGTATTTCGCCGAAAGTAACCAGTACAATCATACTGATTGCCACTGGCACAGCTGCTGCAGGTATGTTCAATAAAAGGAAAGCCACTCCAACCAAAAACACCCCGATGCTGATATAGTAAATATTGTTCCTCTTACCTTCCAGTTTATACACCAGCACCATTTCTACCAGCACAATGATGATGCCGTTGGCAGCCATTAAAATACCGATAAAGGGTTCAGAGAAATTGAGTTCCCTTTTAAAGTAAACGGGTACATTATTAAACATCTGAAAAAAGCAACAGGCAAATAAAATGGTGATAAATGCGAATGACAAATAGGTTTTGTCTTTATACGCAGAATGTATCAGCGGATCATCGATCTTTTGCTTTTTTGGTGGTTTGTAATCCACGGGTTTTAATACCAGCCACATTAATAATGCGGCACCCATATTAGTAAACCCATCTACCCAAAATAATAACTCATAATCAATATGTGCAATAAAACCACCTAAAGCACTACCTACGGCCCAACCAAGATTAATGGCCAGCCTGTTCAATGCATAAGATCTTGTTCTGTTGTTTTCATTGCTATAGAATGCAATAGCGGTGGAATTAGCAGGGCGGAATGCTTCATTTACAAAACTGAGTAAAAAAGTAAAGATGCAAATAAGCGGATAGGTATTCATTTGGCCCAGCACAATGAATAAAATTCCCCCGCCGAATAGGGTAAATAACTGAACAGGGTAGAAGCCAATTTTATCAGTGAGTCTGCCGCCGAGCCATGCACCTGCAAAAGCACCTGCTCCAAATAAACCAAATACAATTCCTGCATCGCCTACGGAGTAGCCCATTTCCGGACTGGTAAGGTATAGCGTCATAAACGGCACCACCATGGTGCCGCTGCGGTTTATCAGCATTATCAGGGAAAGCAGCCATGTTTCTTTCGACAGGCCTGCGTATGCATTGCGGTAGGTTTTAGCAGTAGCTCTAAGCATGGTAGTATTGCGAAGATAATAGTTGGAATGAAGTCGGGCAACCGGAAGTAATGGTTCAATGGTTTTGATAGTTGGTGATTGAGATTGTATTTTTTTGGATATATTTCATTTTTAAAAAACAAACCACATGCAAAAAATCATTGTCCTTTCAGCCATTGTTGCTACTATAGTAGTATTTGCCAATTGCAGTTCTTCTAAAAAGGCTACGGCTGCGGCACCTAAGTTTAGTTATGAAGCCAATGTGCAAATGGCTATTACAACAAATTGTTCTCCTTGTCATATTTCCGGTAAAGGCAATAAAAAACCGTATGATAATTTTGCCAATGTAAAAGCTGATATTGATGAGATCATCCGCCGGGTGGAACTGAATCCGACAGACAGAGGATTTATGCCTTTCCGCAAAGCTGCTAAACTAAGTGACAGTACGATCAATGTTTTCAAACAATGGAAGACGGATGGTTTGATTGAAAAATGATGTAAGTTTGGGGTGGTTGTTTACCATATTCTTGTACGGTGTGATCAATGGTTTTTTCTTTTGATTATTGAGTCAGAAGCATAAAAATTTACTTGAGCCCCTTTGGATAACAATAAAAACTCATAATAAAATTCCTCATACTTAGCTCCAAATAACCTTTTCTTTTGTCCAAACGGGATATGCTTTTGCCGTAATAAGTATATATGTTTGCCCGATTGAACTATTGTGTCAAGCAAGATTTTATAATTTCCTTCAAAAACCAGATAAAGCTTTCTAACAGAAATAGTGTCACCCCTGATTTCAAAAGAAAGTGTTGAAGAGTCCGGGATATCAAAATTGTAAAATATAGGTAACATATTAATCGAATATTTTTGAGCCAATATAGTAGATACAGTATCGTTAAGAATAATATGACATGTTCTTAGCAACCTCAATTTCTCTAATTTATAATTATGTAAATTTTCATAGCAGATCGTATCATTTTTAAGCTGGTACTTAAATGTAGAAGTATCTCTGTTATTAATATTTGAAGTTTCAGAAGTAGGTTTTTGCAAATCCTTTGTGTCTTTCGATTTACAAGAAATGACAACACAGACTAAGCAAATGCAAAAAATAGAATTCATATTTTACTTAATCTATTAAATGAGTTTTAGGTATTTTAGTCCCCTTGTTGCCCGTAAACAAGATACTGCACCGTTGCGATGATATTATTATCAGGGTAAATGTAAGGCGATTCAATTACTATGCAACCCTTTCTCCCCACTATTTGTCAGGTAAAAGCAGCAGGGCTTCCTGCGGCACCAAAACCAAAATTAAATAGCCAGCCAGTTGAGAAAAATTACTGCTGTAGTATTACTCCTTGTTTTCTTTATTGCTCAATACGAGAAGCATATCGGCTATGTAAATTGCCGGGTCACTAATTATTTTACGACCGACGGAAAAACTTGCGATTGTGAAAGCTTGCTGGAAGATAGTAATGCGCCTCTCACCGATAATACAGCGCCACCCGTTCATATCCACCATCATCCGGATGAGTCGTATTGTACTCCGTTAGATAATAAAGTATTTCTATTCTGTTGTTTTATTAAAACGTACCCGGCTAACTACATTCCCGTATTGTCTTCGGATATTGTTTATGGCATTGACCATCCTCCACAAGCAGGTTAATTAAATTTCTATATTTTTTATTTGTTATGCCTGATTTATATCGGGGCATGCAGCTATTCTATTATTGTAATTAACCAAAATATTTATTATGAAAAAAATATCAATGGCCATTATATTAATGGCTATATCAATAATTACTATGGCACAAACAGCCAGGCCAACAATTTTATACGGAACAATTACGCAAAATGATCTGATGCAAGCACCTTTCAACAAATGGTTCGACAGTATATACAATGCCTACCAGCCGGATACAAAAATTACAGCGGCAATTAAAAACGCTAACTCCAAAGACATCAGCATGGAGATATTTCTCGGCACCTGGTGCGGTGATAGTAAAAGAGAAGTGCCACGATTTATGAAATTGCTGCATGATGCATCGTTTGCTACCAGCCAGGTAAAGCTGATCGGGTTGGGTGGTAGTGATTCATTGTACAAACAAGGTCCAAAGCAAGAAGAGAGGGGAAAAGGAATTTTTAGAGTGCCTGTTTTTATTGTTTATAAAAATGGGGTAGAGGTAGGTCGGATTAATGAATTCCCTGTTACATCGCTAGAAAAAGATTTGCAAACTATTCTTACCGGTGGAGATTATAGCCCCAACTATAAAAGCTTTGCTTTTATTAGCGAATGGTTGAATGATGGTACATTGATCAACAAGAACAGTAATATCCGGGGAATGGCTATGCAATTAAAATCATTAGTAGGCAGCGAAAGGGAGTTGAATAGTGTTGGTTATTTACTACTCCAACAGGAAAAGAAGCAGGAAGCGTTTAAAGTATTTCAACTGAATGCACAACTATACCCAGAATCTGCCAATATATTGTCGAGCCTGGGTGAGGGCTATTTTAAAATGGGTGATACCAAAACGGCTGTCCAGTTTTTAGAAAGAGCCTTAGAAATAAATAAGGACCCCTTGCTGGTAAAAGAAATTCTCAAGATTTTATACGAAGTGAAAGGAGTAAAAGGATAAATAAACTAACCGCAGAGGAAGTGAAAGCCTCTGCGGTTAAACAATTGTTTTGCAAAGCGATTGACTTTTGAAATGGTGCTATGGCTATATTTGCGGCCAATTAAAATAATAGTATGGCTTTGTTAGAGAAACAAGTAACAGTAAAAAAATCCGGGTTAACCAATGCGGGTAATGGATTGTTTGCAAAAGTGTTTATTCCAAAAAATATGTTGATTGTTGAATACAAAGGCAAGATAACTACCTGGAAAGAAGTAGATGATAACGACGGCAACAATGGATATATTTATTATGTAAAAAAGGATCATGTAATAGATGCCAGTAATCATAAAAAAGCACTGGCCCGTTATGCCAATGATGCAAGAGGCTTGCGAAGAACAAAAGGACTTACGAATAATGCCGAGTATGTGGAAGTAGGGACAAAGGTGTATATTAAATCAAATAAAGATATTGAGGCCGGATCTGAAATATTTGTAGAGTATGGAAAAGAGTATTGGGATGTGATAAGACATAACCAAAAAGTAGAAAAAGAGCGGCAAAAGAAATTTCAAAGTACCAGACAAAAGACGAAATAAAAATAGTTATAGGTCTGGTAAACCCCTTACTATTTTCGATCTGTAATCATATCATAAAGAATTTTTGACCAATCGGTACGAAGGATCATAAAAGAAAACTCTTTGCCATCGGCAGGTGTTTCAATCATCAATTTATCTTCAAAAGAAGAGATGTATTGGTTTTCATTGATCTTTCGCCACTTGTATTTGTCCTGTCCAAGTGCTTCCTGTAAATATTTATTAATGCAAGAGTCGCAGCCGGCTATTGTTTTTTGCAATCTGCATTTCCCTTGCTTATCAAAGAAATAAACAAAACTTGCTTGTTGCGTTGTAGTGCCCGTAATATTCAATACCAGTGTAGTGTCTGTTTCGCTGAGTGTAGCATTTAAGCTCTTGTTATCTGTTATATATTTTCCCAGCTCTTTTTTTATAGCGGCTTTTTGCTTATTAATGTATTTCTGTGCAAAGCCAGAAAAGGGGAGTAGTATAAAAAGGAGTAAGATGATCCGTGTCATGTAAAGTAAATATTAGCAGTACGGCTACAAAACTAACTTCTTCCAGTTAGAAAATAAAAAAGGCTTACCAAACCGGTAAGCCTTGTCTTTAAAAATTATTTTCATCTGCACTGGGTCCATAGCTACCCGGTATTGGAATGTCCAATAATCGCAGGTACACTCCTAATTGTGCCCGGTGATGTATTATTTGAGATAACGACATCCTGATAACGTCTGCTTTTGGTTCGGTGCTATATATTTGTTTGCCGTTTCTTAATGTCCACGGTAGTTCCAACTGGCTTTCGTTGTCTTTCGTTAAAACTTTGCGTCCATTGGCAAGGCTTTTTTCAAAATAGTTTAGCAGATCGGTTGTGCTTGTAAGATTTGCCGTCGTGTAAGGATTGGCTTCAAAATCAAGTTCCTCAGTATTCAACACCATTTCTATCCAGTCGGGTAATTCAGCAATATGGGTAGCCAGTTTCCCAAGGCTCATACTTTTTTCATGCGGAGCCCAGTCGTACTTATCCAATGGTACTCTTTCCAGCATTTTACGGGTGGTAACAGCTTCTTTTTCTAATTCATTTAAAAATGATTGCATGATTGTCATAGTTGATTGTTTTAATTGTTATAGCACAAAGAAAACAGCACCTTATGACAACCCTATGGCAGTAAGTTTTTAAGAGACAATTATTTTTTCCATGATCACAAATTCCAATGGCTGTGTGGGGATGCCAAATTTTGGGTTATCAGGCATGGGTATTTGTTCTGCTGTTTGTACATAGCCATTTCTTTCGTACCATCCAATCAACTCCGTTCGCAGTGTAATTACATTCATGAAGATAGTTTTGCAGCCATTTTCATGTGCAAACTCTTCTGCAGCGGTCAGCAATTTTTTACCAATGCCTGCTGCTTGCATTTGTGGTGATACAGTCAACATGCCAAGGTATAAACCTCTTTCCCGTTGTTCGAGATAAACACAGCCGGCAATGGTTCCATCGGCAAGGGAATGTTTTAAGATTATAGCTTTCGTATTACTGAGTAATTCTGTAAGGGTTGGAATATCAGTACGTAAGTCCCCTTTTAAGAGATCAGCTTCTGTTGTCCACCCTTTTTTGGAAGCTTCGCCACGATAAGCACTATTGATCAACTCCGTTAGTACAGGAATGTCTTGTGTGGTTGCTGCTGAAATATGCATAGGCAAAAGTAGATATTGCTCCTCTTTTTTAATAACCTAATAGGAATAAAAAAACCGTCCCGAAATTATCGGGACGGTTTTTGAAAAAAATAAAAAAGCTTATTTACGTTCCAATGCATTGTTTATTCTGAAAAGCAAACTTCCACGGTGTGCTCTTGAATCTTCGTTTGTAGAAACGGCACCAGCCAATTGTGTTTTCAGTTTTTTCAATGTGTTTAATGCAGCTGCTTTCGCCACATCATCATACTGCGTTTTTGCCGGGTCTATAATATCAGCTGCAGCTTTTACAAAAGTTGTTTGCAGGTTCTGGCGAAATACATTCACATTGCCTTTCATATCTGCATCAAAGCAAGCTTTCAAAAGATCTGACATTACATCTGCAACGCTGTACTGGTTGCCATATAAGCGGCTATTTGTAAT
>CAZXMP010000041.1:0-26362 GCA_964641575.1 uncultured Chitinophaga sp.
CATGATTGGAAGCAATTCCAAATCAATTAATTTCCAAATCTTCAAATTACTGTGCTGCCGCCATCAACTTCTTACCTTTCTCAATTGCATCATCAATATTACCTACCAGGTTAAAAGCCGATTCAGGATATTCATCCACTTCACCATCCATGATCATATTGAAACCACGGATCGTTTCTTCGATCGGTACCAACACTCCTTTCAAACCGGTAAAGGCTTCTGCTACATGGAAAGGCTGTGATAAGAAACGTTGAACTTTTCTTGCACGGCTTACTACCAGTTTATCATCATCACTCAATTCATCCAAACCAAGGATGGCGATGATATCTTGTAATTCTTTATAACGCTGCAACATTAACTTCACTCTGTTAGCACAATTGTAGTGAGCATCACCAACGATCAGTGGAGTCAAAATTCTTGAAGTAGAATCCAATGGATCCACCGCAGGATAGATACCTAAGTCAGCGATCTTACGACTCAATACCGTTGTTGCATCTAAGTGAGCAAATGTTGTTGCAGGAGCCGGATCGGTCAAGTCATCCGCAGGTACATAAACCGCTTGCACAGATGTGATCGAACCATTTTTAGTAGATGTGATACGTTCCTGCATAATACCCATTTCAGTTGCCAACGTAGGTTGGTAACCCACCGCCGAAGGCATACGACCCAACAAGGCAGATACCTCTGAACCAGCTTGTGTGAAACGGAAGATATTATCAACGAAGAAGAGGATGTCACGGCCTTTACCAGTGCCATCACCGTCACGATAGTATTCTGCGATCGTTAAACCAGATAATGCCACCCTTGCTCTTGCCCCGGGAGGTTCATTCATCTGCCCGAATACAAAAGTAGCTTTTGAATCAGCCAGTTCTTTCATATCTACTTTACTCAAATCCCATCCACCTTCTTCCATGCTATGTTTAAAAGCATCACCATATTTCATAATGCCTGCTTCAATCATCTCTCTCATCAGGTCATTTCCTTCACGGGTTCTTTCACCTACACCGGCAAATACAGATACACCAGAATAAGCTTTTGCGATATTATTAATCAACTCTTGAATCAATACAGTTTTACCTACACCAGCACCGCCAAACAAACCAATCTTACCCCCTTTGGAGTATGGTTCAATAAGATCAATTACCTTGATACCTGTAAATAGAATTTCTGATGCTGTGCTCAGGTTTTCAAATGCAGGAGGTGCACTGTGAATGGGGCGACCACCTTTTTTAGACACTGCAGGCAAACCATCGATCGGGTCACCCGTTACATTGAACAAACGGCCTTTGATATCATCACCAACAGGCATCGTAATAGCAATACCAGTGTCCACTACTTCCATTCCACGAACAAGACCTTCGGTACCGTCCATAGCAATGGTACGTACACTGTCTTCACCAAGGTGTTGCTGTACTTCCAATACAAGGATGTCGCCGTTTTCTCTTTTTAATTCTAAGGAGTTATAAATTTCCGGGAGAGTGCCGTTGAACTGAACGTCAACTACCGCACCAATTACCTGTTTTACTTTACCAACGTTTGCCATATAAAGTGTTTAATAAAAAATCCCGGAAACTACCGGTATTTTCAGGCCGCAAAGGTAAGGGTGCGGGGTTAATCCGCCAATTAGAAACGAAAGGTTTTTTCTAGTGGGGAAAAGGGGTTAAAAAGTTATACCTGCCTAAAGAGATGGATGGTTTCCATTTTTTTGAATTATAAGGCCAAAGGAGGTTGCGACATAGTTCCCGATTTGCAATTTTAAATGCACATCCTGTAAATGTGGCTCTATATCAACCTGAAAATCTTCTGGCAATCCGCCAAGCGAAAAGTCCAGTTCCTCCACTAAATGTCCTTCCTTTTCCAAATCTGATACTATTTTATTTATATCTCGTTGCCTATAAATAACTGTATCGTTATTGTCCTGCGTTTCGTGGTTTGAAGTAATATTATATTCCGTAGTATGTACCGCCCAACCCCTGTTTTTTAAAGTTTTAAGCTGGTTTTTCAGAAATGAAAACCCCTTTTCGATTGTTCCAAGATGCTCAAAGGAACAACTGCTCCAATTAAAATCAAAATTCCTTAAATCAGCAGGTATGTTATTCATATCTACCGCCCGGTACTCTACCCTATTGTCAAAGGTTTGACGGTCGCAAATGGCAGATTTATATAATGAATCCAGACCAAAGCAAAGCTGGTTATCATTATTCCATCCTTTAGAAATTCCATCATCTGGAAAAATATCAGTAGCCAAAATATTACATCCGTAGTTGGCAAACACTGCTGGCAAAGGCTCAGAGCCGACAGCAAATACAAGCCCTCTTTTACCTTCCTGCAAACAGCCTCTTTCCCATAATGCCTGCATTATATATACAAACTCCCACTGTTTTCTATGAAACCGAGGTGGCTCCCCTATTTCTGTACACCATCTTTTATACCAATCTCTGTAAAAGTCTTTTGCCTTACAAAGCTCTGAGTTTCGCTTATCTAAATCGCTTGGGAGAGGAATATTCCAGCTACGTTGTTCATTCATTACCGTCATAATTAAATTATTTATCTGCCAGCCACTTATATACTTTACAATACTCTGCTGCTTTTTCCTGCCAGCTAAATTCCATTCCTCTATTTATAATTTTTTCCGCTAAGCCGTTTCGCTGGTATTCAGCCATTCCGGATTCAAAAATCGACTGCATATGGTAAGGATCAAAAGAATTAAAATAAAACGCAACATTCGCCCCGATTTCAGGAAGCGAAGTACAATTTGATAAAAAGATTGGCTTGCCAAATGACATTGCCTCAACCACCGGTGCTCCGAAACCTTCAGCCAAAGAAGGCAGACTAAATGCCATACAGTTTTTAAAATACCAGGCTTTATCTGCCTCCGAAACCGGGCCAACTATTTTTAGTCTATCCTGAACGCCGAGTTCCTCTGCACTTTTTCTCATATTTAAAATATAATCCGGCTCATCAAGTTTGCCTGCCACTACCAGTTCAATATTATTATTGCTAAGCAAGGGCACCAGTGTATGAAAATTCTTTTTTCTGTTTACATATCCCATTGTAAATAAAAAAGGCCTGCCTGGTGTATAACCATCGGGGTTTTGAGGGGGTACATTTACATGATGTGTTCCATTGTGAATTACAAAAACTTCTTTTTTACCAATATCAAGGTTCTCGACTACGTCTTTTTTACAATGATGAGAAATACAAACAAGTGCATGTGCTTTATCAATCAGTTTTTGGGTATGTTCCAGACTGACTCGTATTTCCCGGGCTGTTTTATCCTCATGCAAACAATTCAGGTCATGTATTGTGAGTAGTATTTTTAGTTTACTATTAGCAGATGGCAATATTCTGCCAGATTGAAAAGGAGCATGCCAGATGTCACAATTCCACAAAAAAGGTTTAAGAAAACTGTGATGCCATTTCCGTTCTACAATGCAATTATTATTGTCTTCAAATGTAGCAGCTTCCGCAGATGGCACATAGAATGAAATTTTTTCCCCCTTTTCTTTTTCCAGTTGCTGGTTTGCATAATTACCAAGGTTGAGGCAATAGTGGTATAAACCCGAATTTCGGTACCGCATTAAATCACAATCAAGAATAATCCTCAGCATATCCAAAAATATCTTTTTTGAATTTTAAAAAAAATGACTTTCCCCCATTAACAATCCAATATTTCTATATTATAAATAACTGATTAAGGAGTTTCTTATAAACATGATTAAAATCATTTGTAACCGTGATACATATACCATATCTAACCAAATAACGGCCTTATTATTGCTATTGTTTTGCAAAATCTATGAGAAAAATAATTCTTGACTGCGAAAGAATGAAGTTCCCTGATACAGGTCTTTATCACTACTGTATGAATTTGGGAATTTACCTGGAAAAGAATATTAATCTACAGAAAGAACAATTATTTTTTTATACCCCGCCGGGAAAACAAAACTGGTCGTTTACAAATACAAATCACCTAACACAAAATCCACTACAAAAATTCATATTACCATCAGTAAAATCTTTTGATATCTGGCATTCCACTTATCAGAATACGCATTACATGCCAATGCTGAACAAAAAGATTAAGATTGTATTATCTATACACGACTTAAACTTTATCTACGATGAAAGAAAAACAGTGGCTAAAAAACAAAAATATTTGAAATATCTGCAAGGGTTAATAAACCGTGCTGATGCCATCATCTGTATTTCTGAATTCAGCAAAAAGGATGTGCTGCAACATTGTGAAGTAAAAAACAAACCGTTGTACGTAATACATAACGGCACCAACTTACTCGTGTCTCCTGAGCTTAGTGCTCAATCCTATAAACCAAAGAAGCCTTTTTTATTTTCAATTGGAGTCATCAACCGAAAAAAAAATTTTCATGTCCTCCTGCCGCTATTGAAAAAAAATACAATGGAATTATTAATTGCCGGAAAATATGATGACCCGGACTATCTCTCCTTTATTAAAAAAGAATCAAAAGAAATAGGTGTAGCAGAAAATGTTCACCTGCTAGGTGCAGTTTCTGAACATGAAAAATCATGGTATTTTAATAATTGCAGCGCTTTTGCTTTCCCATCGGTTTCTGAGGGATTTGGGTTGCCAGTTGTTGAAGCCATGAGTTGCGGCAAGCCTTTATTCTTATCAGATAAAACTGCCCTGCCCGAAATTGGCGGTGATGTTTCTTTTTATTTCAATGATTTTAACTCTGACAATATGCAACAGGTATTTAATACCGGAATGGAGCAATATAATGCCAATGGATTTCGGGAAAAAATAAAAGCAAGAGGCTTGAATTTCAACTGGCACAAATCCGCCAAACAATACCTGGAAGTCTATCGTTCCCTATATTAAAAACCTGTAATTATATGAAAATTTACAGACGCCTTCTCGCCTATGTCCGACCCTACCGGAGGTTTGTAATACCCTTTTTTATTTTTACTATTCTTGCTGTCATCTTTAGTGTATTTCAATTTGCATTAATCATTCCTTTATTAAATGTGCTGTTCGAACATAAAAGTGGCAACGAGATTTTATCAGCTCCATCGTTCTCCGTTTCCACTGGCTTTATCCGGGATATTTTTTACTACCAGGTTTACCGGCTAAAAGCCATTAACCCTGTATATGCACTTTATTTTATTACATTCATTATAGCTTGTGCTGTTTTATTAACTAACCTGTTTCGATATCTCGCCCAACGAACATTAATAAAAGCAAGAACATTGTTAGTAAAAAGAATCCGGGAGGCTTTGTTTGAAAAAATCAATTACCTGCACATGGGTTTTTTTACTAAAGAACATAAAGGAGATTTGATTTCCCGTATGAACTCTGATGTATTTGAAATTGAAGGGGTAGCAGCCAATTCACTGGAAGTAATGTTCAAAGAGCCTTCCATGATTATTGGTTATTTTGTTGCACTGTTTTCTATCTCCACACAGCTTACTTTATTTACACTCGTCATAATTCCTTTATCTGCAATAGGAATTGCCACGGTACAAAAGAAATTAAAGCGAGATGCTAAAGATGCACAGGCCAGTATTGGCCGTTTGCTGACCATTATGGATGAAACGCTTACCGGTATGCGAATTATCAGGGCTTTCAATGCAACCGGTTTTACACTAAAAAAATTTAGCCGTGAAAATGATTTTTATCGGAATGCAAGTTTGGCCGGATTTAAAAGAAGGGAAATGGCACCTGCTTTTTCTGAAGCCGCTGGTGTGTTGGTAGTAGCAGGTATTTTATTATATGGTGGAAGTTTAATTTTAAAAAACGGCCAAAGTGCTGCGGGTATACAGGCAAGTGAATTCATTGCATTTATTGCAATTTTCTCGCAAGTTTTAAGACCTGCTAAAGCAATGGTAATTGCTGGAGCCAATATTCAACGGGGACGAGGTGCAGGAGAAAGAATCTTAGAAATTATTGACAAGCCGATTGAAGTAGTTGACAAAGTCAATGCAATGGAAATTAAAGGATTTCATCACAGCATTGAATTACAAAATGTTGATTTTTCATATAATGATACCCCAGTTTTGAAGGACATCAGCTTCTCCATTCCAAAAGGAAAAACAATTGCTTTAATTGGTTCTTCAGGAGTTGGCAAGTCCACCATCGCCGATTTAATTCCCCGCTTTTATGATGTAAAAGGCGGTGCTATTTTATTAGATGGAACAGATATACGGGAATATAAAATGGAATCACTGCGCAGCCTGATGAGTTTTGTAACACAGGAAACTTTTTTATTCAACGATACCATTTTCAACAACATTGCATTGGGTCGCCCTGATGCAACCGAAGAAGAAGTAATGGAAGCAGCAAAGATTGCCAATGCACATGATTTTATTATGCAAACAGAAGAAGGGTATCAAACAATAACCGGCGACAGAGGCATTCGATTATCGGGTGGACAACGGCAACGGCTTTGCATAGCCAGGGCAGTTTTAAAAAACCCATCGATTTTAATCCTTGATGAGGCTACTTCCTCTCTTGATACAGAATCGGAAAAAATTGTACAAGATGCTTTAAGTAAACTGATGAAAGGCCGTACTACATTAGTAATTGCGCATCGGCTCAGTACTATCAAAGAAGCTGATGAGATCATTGTGCTCCATGATGGTAAGATTATTGAACGTGGGCATCATAATGAATTGATTGAAATAGAAGAAGGAGTGTATAAAAAACTTACCCGGATGCAACATATTGCCTGATGCTGTTGAAAAGAAAAACCCTTCTCTGTGACGGTATTATTTAATTATGTTTTGAAATTCCAAATACTCTTTTGCAAAAAGTCAGCATAGGAACTTTGGAAGAAAATCAGTCTTTGCTATAGCGGCATCTTTACTACTTTTGCTTCATGCAATTGACAGAAGTTACAACGCCGCAGCTTGCCAAAGAATTTCTTCGGGTTAATGTGGAGATCAATAAAAACAATCCTCACTATATTATTCCGCTGGAGAAAGATATAAACGATGTTTTCGACCCTAAAAAAAATAAATCCTTTCGTTTTGGCGAAGCTACCCGCTGGATTCTGAAAGACAATAGCGGAAAGCTAATTGGACGCATCGCCGCATTTGCCAATAAAAAATATAAAAATAAGGGAGATGATGTACCTGTAGGCGGTATGGGTTTTTTTGATTCCATCAACGACCAGGCTGCTGCTGATATGCTGCTGGACGTTGCCAAACATTGGTTGTTGCAAAAAGGTTTTGAAGCCATGGACGGCCCCATCAATTTTGGCGAACGGGATCGCTGGTGGGGTTTGGTGGTAAAAGGCCACGACATTCCACCCATGTATTGCATGAATTTTAATGCCCCCTACTACCAGCAGTTGTTGGAAAATTATGGATTCAAAGGTTTTTTTAACCAGATCTGTTTTGCTATGAGCACTAATCAGCTCATTCAAAAAAAATATTATGATCGTCATGCCGAATGTGCAAAAGACCCAAATTTTAGCTCGGCACATATTAAAAAAAGCCAGCTGGGCAAATTTGCCGCTGATTTTACCATAGTCTATAATAAAGCATGGGCAGGTCACGGCGGTTTGAAGCAACTCGAAGAAAAAGTAGTCCTGAAAATGTTTCAGTCTATGAAACCGGTAATGGACGAACGGGTTAACTGGTTTATTTATTATAAAGAAGAACCGATTGGTGTATGGATCAATCTCCCTGACCTGAACCGTTGGTTCAAATACCTGAACGGAAAATTCACTCTCTGGCATAAGCTTAAATTTTTATGGGTAAAAGCTACCGTGCCCAATAAAAAATTTACGGGATTGGTTTTTGGTGTAGTACCAGAATTTCAGGGTAAGGGTGCTGATAGTTATCTTATCATTGAAGGATGCCGGGTGATTCAGAATTTAAAAATTGAAAATGGCAACTACATTCTTGGTAAACCTATTTATGATGACTATGAAATGCAATGGATTGGCGAATTCAATCCTAAAATGATAAATGTTGCCGAGGCTATTGCCGGAAACCGAAGCCGAATATTAACTACTTATCGCTATTTATTTGACAGAACGAAGGAATTTAAACCGCACCCGATACTTCATTAAACACCAAATCCCTAAAGGGGCTTTCCTAGATTTATCAACATCGAAAAGTCGTTTTGCATTGCGAGTGTCGTGTTTCTTATCTTGCAACTTCCTTTGAAGGGTTTCAATACTCCCCTTTAGGGGTTGGGGGTAATATGGATAAATTCATCGTTTCAGCCAGAAAATACAGACCACAAACCTTCGACACGGTCGTCGGGCAATCACATATAACTACTACACTCAAAAATGCCATTAAGCACCAGCAACTGGCGCATGCATTTTTGTTTTGCGGACCAAGAGGGGTGGGCAAAACAACCTGTGCAAGAATATTAGCCAAAACCATCAATTGTGAAAATCAGACGAAGGATGGTGAAGCCTGCGATAAATGCCAAAGTTGCACTTCTTTTAATGATGGGGCCTCCATGAATTATTTTGAATTGGATGGAGCTTCCAACAATTCAGTCGATAATATCCGTGACTTAGTAGACCAGGTTCGCTTTGTACCGCAAACAGGTAAATACAAAGTATATGTGATAGATGAGGTTCATATGCTAAGTTCTTCCGCCTTTAATGCATTTTTAAAAACATTGGAAGAACCACCGCCCTATGCCATTTTTATTTTAGCTACCACAGAAAAACATAAAATACTACCTACTATTCTTAGTCGTTGCCAGATCTTCGACTTTAAACGTATCACTACCAATGATACGGTACATCATTTAGAAGAAATATGTACCAAAGAAGAAATAAACGCTGATAAAGCATCGCTACAAGTAATTGCGCAAAAAAGCGAAGGCTGTATGCGGGATGCGTTGAGCATTCTTGATAAAATTGTAAGTTTTACCAATGGCGAACTGAACTATGCTACCACATTAGAACACCTGAATATTCTGGATGCAGATTGCTATTTCAAATTATTGGAATGCATGATGCAACAGGATCTGTCGGGTGCTATGTTGCAATACGATGATATCAACCGCAAAGGCTTTGAAGGTGATTTAGTAGTTAATGGGTTTGCAGAATTTATGCGCAACCTGTTAGTTTGCAAAGATGAAAAAGCGGCTGTGTTATTAGATGTGGTAGAAAGCTTTAAAGATCGTTATATCAGCACCGCAAAAACCGTTTCTCCTGCCATTCTTGTTAGTGCATTAAATATTCTAAACGAAACGGAATTAAACTACAAAGTTGCCCGCAATAAAAGATTACATGTAGAACTGGCTCTTATTAAACTTTGTTATTTGCAACAGGCATTGCAATTAACCGCAGATGGCTCAGAAGTAAGTAAAAAAAAACTAGTTGATGCACCCATTGCTTTCCGGGCCGCTCCTATTAAATTATATACAGCACCAC
Source organism: uncultured Chitinophaga sp. (assembly GCA_964641575.1). Taxonomy (GTDB): domain Bacteria; phylum Bacteroidota; class Bacteroidia; order Chitinophagales; family Chitinophagaceae; genus JJ008. The sequence continues at coordinate 9,384 of CAZXMP010000041.1, forward strand.
AATCACCTGCTTCGCCAACAGCTAATGTAAAATCAGCACCAAAGCAATCAGAAGCAAAGTTGATTATTGAAACCCCTTCAATAACTCCTTCTCTTGTAAAAGAAGATAATAACGCTGCCTACCAGCCAGCACAGAAAATAAAAACTGAAACAGGTAAACTTTCTGCCCTCGATAAAATTCGTAAGCAATATCAAACCAATGGCAACAATGGAAATGCAGCCGTTAATCAATCATTGCAAATCGAAGAATTGGAAAAAGCATGGGCTGGATATATTCAAAAATTAAAAGATGCGAAGAATCCTGCGGTTCCATCTTTTCAGCTTGCCGTGCTGCGGGTAAAAGATGAGAATTGTTTTGAAGCAGTAACGGGCAATAATATTGAGAAACAATTTGTAGAGCAGGAACGAAATAAACTGTTTGCTTATTTACAGGAAGCACTAAAAAACAAGCTGCTGCAATACAATGTGATTGTAGAAGAAAAAACAGATGACCGCCCCCCGGTTGAAATACCGCTTTCCTCCAAAGAGCAGTTTTTAAAGATGGCTGAACAATACCCGCTGATAAAGGAAATGAAAGACCGCCTCCGCCTGGAGTTGGATTATTGATTTCCAATTGACTATTGCCTTTTCACCATTCACTATTTTACCTTAATTTCGACGAAAATTAAAAGGCAATGGCCGAAGTGATATTGATGCCCCGACTCAGCGACACCATGACCGAAGGTGTAATTGCTGCATGGCATAAAAAAGTCGGAGATACCGTAAAAAAAGGTGACCTCTTAGCAGAGATAGAAACTGATAAAGCAACCATGGAACTGGAAAGCTATAAAGATGGTGTTCTGTTGCATACCGGTGGCGATAAAGGCACAAAGATCCAGGTAGATGAATTGCTGGCTATTGTTGGAAAAGCTGGTGAAGATGTTTCTTCGTTATTGAAAGGTGGAAGTGAGCAGTCAACCCCAAAAGAAAAAGCGGCTGCACCTAAGGCACAAGAAACAAGTGAGAAGAAAAAAGAAACAACCCCTACTGCTACTCAACCGGCCGAAAAAGCAACAGCAACTTCTACTCTCGATGTTTCTAAAATGGATGAAGTAGTGTTAATGCCACGATTGAGTGATACCATGGAAGAAGGTGTTATTGCATCATGGCTGAAAAATGTAGGCGATACAGTAAAGAAAGGTGATGTTCTGGCGGAAATCGAAACTGACAAAGCCACGATGGAATTGGAAAGTTATAAGAACGGAACACTGTTACATATTGGTGCAGAGAAAGGAGAAAAAATTCCGGTAAACGGATTGCTTTGCATTATCGGTGAAAAAGGAAAAGTAGATGTGGAGGCGATTGTTGCGGCTACCAAAGGCGGGACTGTTAGTCAGGAGTCGGGAGTTAAGAGTCAGGAGTCAGTAGCCGAAAGTACAAAAGTTGCTACTGAAACTTCACAGGTAGTTGCTGCTACATCATCTTCAACAGAAAATGGAAGAGTAAAAGCATCTCCTCTTGCAAAAAAATTAGCGGCTGAAAAAGGCATTGATATAAAAGCAGTGAGTGGCACAGGTGATGGTGGAAGAATTGTAAAAGCAGACGTTGACAATTTCAAACAAAAGCCCGAAACGAAAAGCGAAAAAGGAGCTGCTCCAAGCGGAGTAGATATTTTACCATGGTCGCATACCAATAAAGGTGAGGAAGGATACACTGATATTCCCAATAATCAAATTCGCACCATCATTGCCAAGCGTTTGGGAGAAAGTAAATTCAGTGCTCCGCATTTCTATCTTACGATGGAAATTAATATGGACAATGCGATGGCAGCAAGAACACAGTTGAATGAAATTAGTCCGGCCAAGATCAGCTTTAATGATCTGGTTGTGAAAGCAGCCGCATTAGCATTGCGTCAGCATCCTGCAGTAAATGCATCCTGGATGGGAGATAAAATTCGTCGCTACAGTCATATTCATATTGGAATTGCCGTAGCAATTGAAGATGGATTGATCGTTCCGGTAGTTCGCTTCGCTGATCAAAAAACATTGCCACAAATTGCGGCAGAAAGCAAAGAGCTTGCAGGAAAAGCAAAGAATAAAAAATTACAACCCAACGAATTTTCAGGTAATACCTTCACTATCTCCAATCTTGGAATGATGGATATAGATGAATTTACTGCGATCATCAATCCGCCGGACAGTTGCATTATGGCGGTGGGCAGAATAAAAGAAATAGTAGTGAAGAAAGGAGAAGGTTTTGCTGTTAGCAATGTGATGAAGATAACCCTGAGTTGCGATCACCGTAGTGTGGATGGTGCCGTGGGTGCAGCATTCTTACAAACATTTAAGAAATATTTAGAAAATCCTATTACCATGCTTCTCTGATAAAATAAATCATCAATCATAAAAAGCCATTCGCCAGTTAGCGGATGGCTTTTTTTATTTCTAATATCTTGTGTTGAATCTTTGTATTGATATCAGTATTATCACTTAAAAATAAAAGTGAAAGTGCTTAAATGCCAAAAAAAGATCATTGTATATTTTAGCACCAGGCATTCCCAATATATCTTTCTCCAAAATAATCCACCATGAACAACTTCGAAGAAGAAGAGGATTTGAAATTCTCCTGGACTGGTCTTTTTTTCGCAACCAGTTTAAGCCTTTTTGTTTTTAGCTTTTTTATGAAAATACTTGATGGCGAACATGTAACTATGTTCCTAAAAATTGGCTGCATCGCTTTATTGATTGCATCAGTACTATTCTTGAACAGGTATTATGTCCGCAAAAGGGCAAAAAAGAATCCACCTAAACCTGCCTCCATCTTCCTGGAAGATTAGACTTGTTTACTTTGTTACTTTTAATAAAGCTAATTTTCCATCCATCGTTGTAACTACAACAGTATGTTTATCCAGCACTCTTACTGTATTCACCATGGAGTTATCAATTTTATGTGCCCACACTATTTTTTGTGTTGATGGATCAATGCAATACACCACACCGCTTTTGGTACCAAAGAATACTAATCCATCTTTTTCGATCAACATAGAAGGCACATGTTCATAGCCAAATCCTACATGCATTCGCCAGGCGGTCGATTGCTTTTCACGGCTGCTGTTATAGGCAACAATCGTATCCTGCATTGTTTTTCCATAAATCCATTTACCATTTGCGGAGATGCCAATGGACTCCCGGATAGTAGCATCATTGTTTCTCCATAACGCTTTACCTGTTGCTGCATCAATAGCCGAAATATAACGGTCTGGAGCTACCACATACACCACCCCATCAACTGCAACAGGTATGCAGGATGCCGGTGAAAAATTTCGAACGGTAGAGCCATTGTTCCATTTCCAAAACAATTCGCCGGTTGCACTACTTAATGAATAAAGATTTCTATCCCATGCGCCGAAAATTATTTTGCCTTCGTATAATAACGGAGTGCTTACTACCGGGCCATCTAATCCATTGAACTTCCAGAATAAATTTCCTTTATTAATATTTAATGCTATAAAGGAATCATCGCTACCACCAATAAAAACAGTATCTCCACTAATAAGGGGAGAACCTAATACCGCAGCTCCAGCTTTGTATTGCCATTTTAATTTCCCATTTTTTGCATCCAAAGCATTTACAAATCCATCCCCAGATCCAAATACAACCAACCCCTTTGAAACAGCAGGAGAAGAAAAAATTGCTCCTCCCGTTTTATACTTCCAAATTTCTTTTCCATCTTTTAATGTAAAGCAAGTCATCACTCCATTTTGATTTCCAACAAACACTTTATCATTCGCTACTGCCGGAGTAGATATAATATTAGCTTCCGAAGAATAAGTCCATGCAGCAACAGTTTTATTATATTGTTGATTGATGGAATAATCCGGTCTTGTAAATTTTTTAGTTACATCATACTTTCTTGTTTCAATTTTTACTGCTGTCCATGATTTTAATGTTTCCTTCTCTGGTCTTCTTTCTGAAAAAACAATAGAGTCTTCCCGCACATCCACCAAATTATATCCACCCAATGCGGCTTTGGCTCTCAAATTAGAACGTCCCATTACCCCGGGAATATCTTCAAAGTTCATCGCCTTATTTGAATGACCATGACCGCACAAAACAGCCCAGGTATTATGATTTTTTAAACGATCAGTTATTTCATACCAGTTATCTAATCCATTATCCATGGGGTAATGATTCAAGAAAATAACAGGTTGCCCCGGTTGTACTTTTTTCAATTCCGCTTCCAGCCAGTTCACCGCATCTCTTGGCACATGCCCATCACTCATTCTGACATAAGGCCCGGATGCACAACCCAAAAAGCGAATGCCATTATATTCAAAACTGAATTTATCATACCCAAAAACGGTAGTAAACATAACACCACCGCTTTCACTCCAACCTGTATCATGATTACCGGGAATGATGTGCCAGGGTACATCGAGGCTATCAAGAATCTGTTTCGCCAACTTTAATTCTTCATTCGTACCCAGTTCAGTAATATCACCGGTTAAAACCACAAAGGCAATATCATCCATGGCATTAATATCTCTAACGGTGCGCCGGAGGTCTTCTTCAGCCGATCCATTTGGCGAACCGATATGTGTATCGGAAATAAAAGCAAAGCGAAACCTTTTAAACTGCGAATGGGCAGTAACAGAGAAAAAAAGTAATGCCAGCAGGAGTAAGTTCTTCATACAGCAAGTTACTTATTGGTTCTCGCATACATATTTTTCGGATAAACATATTTTCTACTATAATATTTCGCCTGCATAAAGCCGCATATATCATGGATTCCTTATTTTCGGTATTCAATTTTTAACCAAAATGCCAATGACTATTCTAGACATCTCCTCCTGGTGGCAGGCTATGCCTTTTTTCAGTAAAATATTTTGGGTATTTGCCTTGCTTTTTTCTATTCTTTTTTTAATACAGCTGGTAATGTCTTTTATTGGTGGTGATGGAGATGTTTCTGCTGGTGATGCTGATGAGTATGTTGGTGGTGATGATGGTATAGGTTATGAATTCTTCACCATTAAAAACCTCATTGCGTTCTTCACTGTTTTTGGTTGGACAGGTATTGCTGGTATCAATGGCGGTTTAAGCAAGGGATTAACAATCGGGTTGGCACTACTTGCTGGTTCATTAATGGTTGTAATGATGGCGGTACTGTTTCGCAATATGAGCAAGCTAAGACAAAGCGGCACTTTACAAATAAAAAATGCAGTAGGGATTATTGCAGAAACATATCTTTTTATCCCTGCAAAAAGAAGTGGCTTTGGAAAAATACATATCAAAGTGCAGGGCTCTTTACACGAACTGCAGGCAATGACAGATGATGAAGAACAAATAGCAACCGGTAAATTAGTAAAAGTAACATCAGTTATTAATGATAGTGTGCTTTTAGTTACATCGAACATTTCTTAATCAACTTTAACCTTTGAAATTATGGCGGAAAATTTATTATTAGTCGGCGCTGCGGCAGTCTTGTTTTTCTTTATACTGGTATTTTCCATGGTTCGCCGGTACAAACGTTGCCCATCAGATAGAATATTAGTGGTGTATGGAAAAGTAGGAAAGGGTTCCGAGGGTACCTTAACAGCTAAGTGTATTCATGGTGGTGCTGCTTTTATAATGCCTATATTCCAAGACTATTCCTTTCTGGACCTCACTCCCATTTCTATTGAAGTAAACCTGACCAGTGCATTAAGTAAGCAAAATATCCGGGTGGATGTGCCTTCCCGTTTTACCGTTGGTATTTCCACCGAACCAAGTGTAATGCAGAATGCAGCAGAACGATTACTTGGTATGCAACGCCCTTCTATACATGACCTGGCAAAAGATATTATCCTCGGACAAATGCGTTTAGTAGTTGCCATGATGGATATTGAAGAGATCAATAACAACAGAGATAAATTTTTGGCAAATATTGCCGGTAACGTAGAAGCTGAATTGAACAAGATCGGCTTGAAGATGATCAACGTAAACGTAACCGATATTAAAGATGAAAGCGGATACATTGATGCATTAGGTAAAGAAGCAGCCGCAAAAGCAATTAACGAAGCAAAGATCCGGGTGGCGGAACAAGAACGTACGGGTGATATTGGTAAAACAACTGCTGAAAAAGAAAGAGATATTAAGGTAGCCGAAACACAAAGAGACCGTGATATAAATGTGGCAATGGCTGTAAAAGAAAAAGAAATCCAAATTGCCGGAGCCAACAGAGATGAAAATATTGGAAAAGCAGAGGCAGAAAGAGATACGAGAGTAAAAATGGCCGAAGCAAATGCCATTGCGGTACAAGGAGAAAACCTTTCCAAAATTGAAATTGCAAATTCAGATGCATTAAGAAGAGAAAGAGAAGCCGAAGCATTAAAAAAAGCGATGGCGGCTGAAAAAGTACAAGCTGCCAAAGCATTGGAAGAAGCCTACCTGGCAGAAAAAAAATCAGAAGATGCCCGTGCAGAAAGAGACCGTGCCACACAAAATGCAAGTATCGTAGTAGCAGCTGATATTCAAAAACAAAAACTCATTATTGAAGCGCAGGCTGCTGCAGAACAATTAAGGGAAAAAGCAAAAGGTGAGGCCGATGCCATCTTTGCCAAACTGGAAGCGGAAGCAAGAGGTATGTATGAAATACTTACTAAGCAGGCTGAAGGTTTGGAACGAATTGTAAAATCTGCGGGCAACGATCCAAAAGATGCGGTGTTGTTATTGATTGTTGACAAATTGCCGGAGTTAGTAAAAATGCAAACAGAAGCCATTAAAAATATTAAGATCGATAAAGTAACTGTTTGGGATGGTGGCGGACAAGGGTCCGATGGCAAAGGTTCTACTGCTAATTTTATGAGTGGCCTTTATAAATCAGTACCGCCATTAAAAGATATTTTTGATATGGCCGGTATGGATCTGCCCACTTACCTCGGAAAGAAAAAAGATGATGCCGCTGTAGATGTTGTGGCGGAAGAAATCAAGAAAAAGTAAAAAAGAAAGGGAGGCTTAGACCTCCCTTTCTTTTAAAAATATATTTTCAATAATTATTGAAAATTCGGAAACAGCGTTGTAGCTTTGTTCCATGAAACTTATAGAAGCAAAACAGCAGTTCATCAGTAGTTGGGGAGCTTTTGGTACCCATTGGGGGATTAATCGTACAATGGCACAGATACATGCCTTGCTATTGATCAGTCCGGATCCCCTTACCCAGGATGATATGATGGAAGAACTCAACATTAGCCGGGGTAATACCAATATGAACATCAGGGAGCTAATTAACTGGGGACTGGTAGAAAGAGTTTTACTCTCCGGTGAACGGAAAGAATATTTTACTGCGGAAAAAGATATCTGGAAAGTAGTTAAACAAATAGTAAAGGAAAGAAAGAAACGAGAATTGGAACCGATGCTTCAATTGCTCGACAAACTGGAAGCCGTGGAAGGTGATAAAAGAGATAAGCATGTAAAAACATTTGTAGATACTGTAGTCAGTATTAAAAAACTAGGCAAGCAGGCCGATAAAACTTTAGACACAATGATCAAGGCAGAAGAAAGCTGGTTTGTGAGTTCATTGATGAAAATGTTTAAATAGCAGCATGAAAACAATAAAAGTAATTGATGTTTTTTTACAAACGGGCTTAGTAATTATCATATTAGCCGGGTTGATTATATCGACTGAAGAGACACTGAGCCCCGCTAACTATGTTGTCGCTTTAGGTATAGTTCAATCAGTAAGCATACTGATTAATTTATTCTTTTCGGGTACTTGGAAAAAATTACAGTGGAGAAAAATGCACCACATTGGAACTTTGCTGGTGATTATAACACTTGTTATTATTTTCAACATAGAAGCTCCGGCAAATTCTGGTAATCAATATTACGGTTTAGGGGCTCTTTTCTACACTAGTGCAGTAGCTCTTGTTTTGGTTTTATTTTATTTCATTATCAGTTGGGTAGAATGGCGAAGATTGAAAACAGAAGCATAGTCGACTTGGCCGGTTCTCCGGCTTTTATTTGAACTTATATTTTCATTTTTTTCTGAAACATTAAATACTTTAGTATGTTACTCATTCGTAAAGCAGATTACTACTTCCAGTTTGCTATAGGTATTATAATGCTGCTATCAATACCTTTTCTATTTGTTTATGGCTTTTTTGCCGGACTCTTTTTTATGGGTTGCTGGCAGCTCTTCAGCGCTTCCTTTAATACCAGTTCGTTTCTGGAAGCTGGTCTCAGCAAACAAATAGGCTCTTATTGGAAGTGGACTGGAATTGTAATGGCCACTTTGTTTTTATGCGTACCACTGGCGGAACTATTTAAAGCAGATGATGTACAAGTGCTGGGCGGATTTGCTGTTGTTGCGGCTATCCCCGTTGCCATTTATTACCTGTCTATTTATAATAAACTCCTGGCACATTTAGCATTAAGAAAAGAGTTAGGTGGATTATTAAAATCAAATCATTAATTACAATCTGCACAGCTTATTTTGACCAAATTACATCTTAGCTTTACAGTATGACTACAAAAAAAACCCTCGTACTTGGCGCCTCCGACAATCCTTCCCGCTATAGTAATCTTGCTATTCAAAAGCTGCGTAAATATGGACACCCCGTAGTAGCTGTAGGAAGAAAATATTCGCAGGTAGATGATGTAGTTATTGAAAAAGAAAAACAACCATTTGAAAATGTTGATACCGTAACACTTTATCTCAACCCTGCACACCAGCAGGAATACTACGATTACATTCTTTCTTTAAATCCTAAGCGTATCATCTTTAACCCCGGCGCAGAAAATGAAGAATTAGCACAACTCGCCATTGCAAAAGGTATAAAACCCCTAGAAGCTTGTACACTTGTAATGTTAAGTACTAACCAGTACTAGTTCGTAGATAACCAAACAGCTGTTCGAAGTTTTACGATTCCTTCCGGGTACTAGCACTCAATCTTTATTGATTCTCCATCTGTTTTGTTGCACCAATAAAAAATTTTCACAAATCTTGCATTACCGTACCCCACTGATTACTGCAGTTGCAAAATCCTAACTGCTGAACAATATCCTATTGACTTTAAAACAAGTTAAAATGAAAAACCTTCGTACCGCTGTACTATGCGTTAGTACTATGTTCTTGTACCTGTGTTCATCAGCGCAAAAAAATGACAAGCCGCCTGTAACAGAACCAGACTACAACAAACCCCGGCTTTTCGACAACCTGCCGAAAGAAATTCCAGTAAATGTTGCTGAACTCGAAACCCTTGTTAGAACTGATGTTGGACGTAAAGGCAGTATAGGGCTGTCTCTTTCTGCTAACCTTAAGTTTGATGGTGAAGTTGTTTCTTCAGCAAGCAAATACGGAAACACTATTCAGAGTGTGGTAATTCGCTCCAGCAATTTTAATGGCGCACAACTTACTATTTCCCGTACCACCAGTCCGGAAGGAGTTGTTTCTTATGTTGGACGAATTATCAGCTTTCAACATGGCGACTTGTATGAATTGCAAAATCAAAATGGTCAGTTTGTTCTTGTTAAGAAGAACTACCACGAACTTATTAATGAATAAACCTTTTTCTATGGCTAAGTTTTTTAACTGACCCGTTTTTACATCCGTGTCCCTTTTTTGTACCTATTGAAAATCCTAAAATCCTCCTTGTTATGAAACCATTTTTAAAATCCGGTCTTATGATGCTGGCGTTGATCAGTACTCTGACCACAACCGCACAGGTGCCAATTTATAGCAGCCACCCAAGTGCTTCCGCAGTACTCTTTTTAGATTTTGACGGCCATACTGTAAATGCCACCAGTTGGAATTATGCAGGGCCAATTGTTTGCGCACCAACTACGCTGGACAATAACCAAATCACCACTGTATTTAACAGGGTAGCCGAAGATTACCGGCCATTCAATATTAATGTAACCACCGATTCCACCAAATACCTGGCAGCGCCGGCTAACAGGAGAATGAGAGTGTTGTTAACCACATCAAACAGTTGGTATGGAAATGGCGCCGGTGGTGTTGCCTTTGTAGGCTCTTTCGTATGGGGCGATGATACACCTTGTTTTGTATTCACCAACCTGCTCAATAATAATGTAAAGAATATTTCAGAAGCAGCGGCGCATGAGGCCGGTCATACATTGGGTTTGTATCACCAGTCAACCTATGATGCCAACTGTATCAAAATTTCTGACTACAATTATGGAACAGGTGCTGGCGAAATTGGCTGGGCACCAATAATGGGTGTTGGATATTATCAAAACCTTACCCTCTGGAATAATGGACCTAACTCATTTGGATGTACCAACTACCAAAGCGATTTGGATGTATTAACAACAACTAACGGCTTTTCATATCGTACAGATGATTACTCAGCTGCATTTAACCAGGCTGCTAATTTTCCTTTTGTAGCAAACCAGTTTTCAGTAAATGGTGTAATAGAACGTAATACCGATCAGGATTTAATCAGATTTACCCAACCTTCTTTTGGTCGCTTCCAGCTAACTGCCATTCCATACAATGTAGGAACAGGAAATGCAGGGTCAAATCTTGATTTACAGGTTACCTTATACAATGGTTCACAAACGCAATTGAGTGTTTATAACCCTGGTACTTTATTGAACTCTGTGGTAGATACCTTGCTGAACCCCGGCACTTATTATTTAAGGGTTGAAGGAAGGGGAAATATATATGCACCAAACTATGCAAGTCTTGGTTCGTATGCATTGCAAGCAAACTTTACGGATAATACTACGCTTCCATTAAGAAAGCTTGAATTAAATGGCGAATTAGTAGGCGACCGTCACCAGCTAACCTGGTTAATTGATGCAGATGAGCAGGTAGTAGAACAGATATTAGAAGTGTCTACAGATGGCAGAAACTTTACTCAAGTAACACAGCCTGCCAATGCAGACCGTTCTTATATATACCGGCCTAACTTTTCTTCAACTGCACAATACCGTTTGCATGTAACATTTGATAATGCAGAACATTATTATTCTAAAGTAGTAACAATTCGTCCTGCAGGTTCTGACCCACGACCAAAACTGGTTAGTACAATGGTTAATACCAACAGCGTTGGAGTAACAAGCCAGGGTGTTTACAATTATTTTATTTACGACTTAAACGGCAAAACAATAAGTAAAGGCCAGATCAATAACGGCTATAACAGTATTAGTGCGCCAGCAATGAATGCTGCCGGTATGTACTTTATTCGTTTTAGTAACGATGATGAACAGTGGATTGAAAAATTTGTTCGCCAATAACTATTTCTTGTTCTGATAACAGAACATTAATCCGTACCCCTATTGTTTGTAAAAGGTTTTCCTGTAACTTAGGAAAACCTTTTTTTATATGCGTTGGAGAAAATTTAATGGCGACCCGATTGAAACACCGATCCTGGAGGCTGTTGAAGCAGCCATCAAAAGGGAAACAGCCAAAGGCTTTCGGTTGAAAGTTTGTATCGGCACCGATTCACAAGTAAAAGGACAGGAAACAGAATTTGCTACCGTTATTGTTTTTCTAAGAGAAGGACATGGCGGGTTTATGTTCATTCACAATGAAAAAACCCGGCAGCAGTTTTCTATTAAGGAACGTATGCTGACGGAAGTAGCTAAAAGCATTGAAATTGCGTATGAGCTCTGCAACCTGTTTACTGTTTACGATGTGGATATGGAAGTACATGCAGACATCAACACTAATCCCCACTTTAAAAGTAATGATGCGTTGAAAGAAGCGATGGGGTATATTCTTGGAATGGGCTTTGCCTTTAAAGCCAAACCTGAAGCTTTTGCCAGCAGCAGTTGTGCCAATAAAGTGGTAAATTAAAAACGGTAAATTCTTTCTTACTCTGATGTGGGATTTTATCCTGCAAGCAACTCCCTCTCCCCTATTTTGTTTTGCTTTGAAATTTTCGTCTTCTTAGTAATCCGAAAATTAAGATAGTCAGAAAGCCAACTCCTATTGCAATACGTATCATCGCTGCTTTTTTTTGCTTTGCCTTATTTTCTTGCTGCAATCGTAAAATGTAATTCGTATTGTTCTGGAATTGTTGCTTACGCAAATTACTATCTGCCAGGTAAATTGCTTCTGCCAAACTATCGCTTCGTTTTTGAAGAGCACCTACAATCGAATCACCATTTATTCTTTTAATTTCCGTTGAGGAAGTATCAGCAGGTTGGCCAACAACAAAAGTTCCAGACAGGAAGAGGATGCTAAACAGAATAGCCTTCATATTTTTTTAACGAAGCTAAAAAAGGTTTGAAAAATCAGTATACCAGCTGTAAGGTATTTTATTCTGCTATTGTATTGGAACGGTTGGCAGGAGCTGTTTTTTCTAGAACAGGCCATTGTACCAACAGGCTGCTGGCAGTGATTGTATTGGCGCCTGTGTACATACGTTCCATCTTCTTACTATCCTCCTGGGCAAGAGAGAAAGTAATGAGAACCAGCACAAAAAGCATCACCACAATATTTTTTTCGGATAGGAATCTTCTCATAACACAAGGTATAATAGGGTGCAAAATAGTTCATAATTGTCAGAAAAACCGCACTATAAATGGGGTTTTCTTTTTTAAAGCCTTGTAAAACTACTATTTAACCCCCCTATATAGTCGAGTAGTTGCTTTCTCCCGTCTTTTTTTGTGGCGGAAGTAATAAAATAAGGCGGTGGTTCTTCCCAACTGTCGGCCATAGCCGCTAAAAAAGCTTCCACGTTTCGGGTGGTGGCACCGGGTTTGTTTTTATCACTTTTGGTAAATACAATCACAAAAGGCACCTGCCACTCCCCTAGTTTATTAATGAACTGCAGGTCTATTGCCTGTGGTTCGTGCCGGCTATCAATCAACACAAAAATACAAACGAGGTTTTCTCTTTTGCGGATGTAGGATTCGATCATGTTCTCCCAGTTATTCCTGGCCTTTTGAGAAACAGTGGCATAGCCATATCCGGGAAGATCTACAATATTCCACTTTTTTTTATCGGAAGAAACAATTTCAAAATGATTGATCAATTGTGTTTTGCCCGGCGTACCTGATGTTTTAGCCAAATGGGTTTTACCAGTGATCATATTGATAAGCGATGACTTACCTACATTACTACTAACAATAAAAGCATACTCCGCATATTCAGGAACTGGGCATTGCGTGAAGGTTGCGCTGCTGATAATGTATTGGGCCGAAACTATTTCCATGATATGTGCAAGATAAAGTAAACAACTTGCTATAAAACCATAAACAGCAAACACAAAACTATAAACTTGCTTTACCTTTGCACCCCATGTCTGAAATATTACCACACGACCATATCATACCCTTTAAAGATTCGGAGCAAACGAAGAAGCAACAGGTAGCGGATATGTTCAATAAAATTGCCGGAAAGTACGACCAATTAAACCGCTTTCTATCGGCCAGAACTGATATTGGTTGGCGCAAAAAAGCCATCCGCCGCTTTAAAAAAGATAAGCCAGCACATATATTAGATGTGGCTACTGGCACTGGCGATATGGCGCTGCTGGCATGGAAAATGTTGCAACCAGAACAGATAACCGGTATCGATATTTCGGAAGGAATGTTGGATTTAGGAAGAAAAAAGATTGAAAAAGAACAACTTGGGGATAAAATCCACTTACAGCTCGGAGATTCGGAAACAATAAATTTTGCGGATAATACGTTTGATGCCGTGATGGTGGCATTTGGAGTACGGAACTTTGAAAACCTGGAAAATGGCCTGGCGGAGATGAAAAGGGTTGTAAAACCCGGCGGACAGGTAGTGATACTTGAGTTTTCAAAACCACGACGCAAAGCAATAAAAGGTTTGTACAATTTGTATATGGGTATAGTGGCGCCACAAGTGGCCCGTTTATTCAAGCAAAATAAAGAAGCGTACCAATACTTATGTGAGTCGGCTAATGCGTTTCCGGATCGCCAATTATTTACTGACATTTTAAAAAAAGTGGGCTATACTCACACTGAGTACAGTTCATTAAGCTTAGGAATATGTTGCATTTACTCCGGAAGAAAGCCAGTATAAAGAATAAGATGGCCTCCTTGTTGTTAGCAGGCACACTGTTGCTTTCATCAATGCTGCAGGCACAGTTTGAAGGCATAGAGATAAATAAATTGGATCATGATGTAAAGCCTTATTATTTTGGTATTACCATCGGTGTGAACCTGGCTCGTTTTCAAACAGAATTGCATCCCCGCTTTTTACAGTATGATAGTGTGATGGTAGCAGAACCGGTAAACTCTGGTGGTCTAACCCTGGGCTTGCATGCAACAGCAAGATTATCCAATCGTTTTGCACTCCGCTTCAATCCGCAGTTAATGTTTATTGAACGCAGCATTTATTACAAATTAAAATATCCCGATCTGGATGGTGCTACAGAAGCTACCAAAAAAGTAGAATCGGTTATCATGTCGTTTCCGATACAATTAAAATTTCAGAGTGACAGGATAGGCAACTTTAGAGTGTACACATTGGCCGGCTTTAAAGCCGATATAGATATGGCGAGCAATGCCCGTTCTAAAAGAGGGGATGATCTGGTAAAAATTGGTAAGTATGATTTTGGTCCTGAGTTTGGAATTGGTTTTAATTTTTTCTTCCCCAGTTTTATATTTTCTCCCGAAATAAAGATCAGTAACGGCCTGCGCAATATTCATGGACGGGATGAGAACCTTAAATTCTCCAACGTATTTGATAAGATACAATCAAGAATGATTGTGTTTTCGATTCACCTGGAGGGGTAGTTTTTCTTATTTAGATGTTGTAAGTTCATTTGACAATTTATCAAATGATAGATGTAATCCTAAAACCACTGCAACATCGTGGGCAGGAGTGTATCGGAATATACTTTCCCATCCACCTGAAAATTCAAGGTGCATTACAAAAAACTGGTATTGTAAAATTTAGTGGTACCAATAAATGCTGGTTTGCTGCGCTAAGCAAAGAGAACTATAATAAAATCTTTGCTGCGCTAAAAGGGTTGGCGGTAATTGAACAGTCGGAACTGCATCAATATCTGACTGATAAAAAGAAAGCTAAAGAAAATACATTTTCTTTAGTTGCTGCTAAACCTGCTTACACCAACAAAACAATTAAATCTACTGAAGCTGGAAATAGGCCAATAGTACCACCCATCAAGAAAAAAGAAGTTGCCCGTAAACCCGTTTTGATACATCAGGTAAATGCACATATTCTCCTTGCCATGCAGCAAGAGCTTACCTTAAAATCATACAGCCCTTCCACCATAAAAACATACCTGAATGAAATGGGTATTTTTTTAAGAACTATTCAACAGCATTCGGCAGACAATTTTAACACCCAACGAATAAAAGACTATCTGCAATATTGCGCTGATAAGCTTGGGCTTACTGAAAACACTTTGCATAGCCGGATGAATGGGCTTAAGTTTTATTATGAACAGGTATTGAAACGGGAAAAATTATTTTGGGATATACCACGTCCCAAAAAGGCTCTCCAACTTCCAAAAGTGCTTAGTAAAGAAGAAATGATACGGTTATTAAAAGCCATTGAAAATATAAAACACAAAACAATGATCATGCTGGGCTATGCCTGTGGTTTACGTGTAAGTGAAATAACCGGACTGGAAAAAAAAAACCTTGATGAAGACAGGCGACTTTTATTAATCCGCAGAGCCAAAGGCAAAAAAGACAGGATTGTAAGCCTTAGCCCCGTAATGCTGGTGATGCTGCGGGAGTATCTTTTAAAATATAAGCCCGAAAAGTATTTATTTGAGGGCCAACTTAAGGGAACAAACTATAGTAGCAGAAGTTTACAGATCATAATAGAAACAGCAAAAGGCAAAGCGGGAATTAGTAAAACTGGTAGTATGCATATGCTCCGTCATAGTTTTGCGACCCATTTACTGGAAAAAGGAACAGATGTAGTCTTTATTCAAAAAATTTTGGGTCATAACGACTTAAAAACTACCCTTCGGTATCTGCATGTCACTAATAAGGATTTGATGAATATCCTAAGCCCACTTGAAGACATCAAAGATTTTTTATAGCGATGCTAAAAATTGTTGGCTGTATTTGCGAAACTCTGTCAGGTATACTAAAATCTTGCATAAACACAGTTAATAAACTGAAAATCAGTTGCACAATTTTCACTGAATAAAAAAAATTGATGTTCGTATATTCGCTAATACACAAGTTATGCGCAATAATTCGACAATAAATACGAACATATGAAAAAAAAAGTAGTCCTTTTATTTTACATCCTCTTTTCCCTAACCACTTTGACCTTAAGTGCGCAAAAAACAATTATTGAGGTGGTTTCAGAAAAATCTCAAGGAGTTTCAAATAAACTTGGAGTTTCAAAAAAGTCTGGAGATTCAACTTGTATAAGTGTTTCTCAAAACTCAGATAGCTTGCAACAGGGACAAGAAGTTGTTATCATGGTCAAAGGTTGTCAAAATCTTGAAATGCTTAAAGTTTTAGTTAGTGGTAGTATAGTTAAAATAAATGACAAAGGGGTTGCAAAAATGAGTATGACATCGGGAATGATTGGGACACATAATCTTCCAGTCTCTATTGAATATAGAGACAAAGATGGTAATCTCAAAACAGAATCATACACAGTTACTTACAAAGTAAATAAGGCTCAATCTCAGTAAATGATGAAAACAAAGTAAACCAACTGTTTGTGGTGTTGAAAATTTTCTCTATCTATCAATCAATATAAGGTACCTGAGTGTAATGCCGACGTTTGAATTACATACGATGGAGAAAATGTTAACTTGTAAGGAAACGGGAAATAAAATTTGAAAGCTCATTAAAGACAATCGCATAACATGCAGTTTTGCGTCAGCAGGGGTCGACGATAAATTCGCACCTTAGTGCTACTATCAGCTACATATCCGGCTGACCGAACACGGATGAGCAACAGAATAAATTTTCAACTTCAGTATCTTTAATCGGCTGCAGTTCCGGGTTAGACGTTTTCCAAATGCCCTGCCGAACGCAAAGCTATGGCCGTTAGCGGTCAGGCTAAAAAACAACCAGTAAC
>CAZXMP010000042.1:0-26284 GCA_964641575.1 uncultured Chitinophaga sp.
TCTCTTATTTGCAAGGTAGAAAGGGGGTTAGGAAAACTTCCTCTAAGTATACGAAGAATGTTGAATTGCTGCGGTGTAATATCTTCTGCATCGAAAATAGACTTAGTCCGCTCACGGATCCATCCCAATGTATAAATAAGATTAATACCCGCTTTTTGATGCGCATTGCGAAACTTTGTTTGCTGTATATCCTTATCAATGCCCATATCGTTAAGTTTACGCATTAAAAGTAAAAAGTTTCAGGCAAGCAAAACGCCAGGCCTGAAACTTTTTAAATGAATTGCCAGTTTCCCGGTATTAATTGTTGTAATAAAACTTCTCTTCTACAATTTTACCGTTTTTCCAGCGCTGTACCGACAATTGGCGATAGGTACGGGTACCATAGTCTTTGTGGGTATAATCCATCCACCATTCTACAGCCGAAACATCATCACTAATGATGGTGTTCAATATTTTGGCACCACGGAATTCAGTAAGGCCATTTACAAAGGCTTCTTCGTATTGGCGATTTACATCTTTACCTACACGGGCAGGATAATCATTATCCTGCATTACCACATCATCCGCATAAAATTTTTCAAATGCAGGGAGAATATTTCCTTCCAGGATCATCTGATTCAACTGGTCTACGTTTGTTCTTAAGTCGCTCATGTCATATATTTTTTAGTGTTTAAAATTCAATACCACAAAATTAATGTTGCAACATTGAATTATCAAATTTATTTTTATTTCCGGCAGATTCTTTGCCTTTTATTAACATCAGCCGGGCAGCAATAGTGCAAAAAATCCCCTCTTTGTGGTATTGCCATATATCTATAAAATCAGTTGCTTTGTAGTAACAACCTTAACCTAACATTTTATGAAGCTATTATCCGAATCATTCCGCAATTTTTTTGAGGGTTTTACATCATTCTACACTTCCATTTTTGATGAGATGAAGAAGTGGTAATAAAGCTATGTAAGCAGATTTATAAATTTTTAGCTTCTCTTTTTAGCTCAGCTGCCAATTTAAAAATGACAAACAGATGATGCGCCTCATGTAGTAGAAAAAAATTAATCCATTGCAGAATATTCATTTCTCCAAATAATGGATGAGAACCTGTTTTAGAATAATCGGCATCCTGGAAAGTAAGCATCTCTCCGGCCATTTCTTTTCTTATTGTTAGCATATCATGCATTACTTCCCGGATCGATCTTTCGCAATTATCAAGAAACAGCGGGTCGGCATCGGCAGTATATCTTGGAAAAATTGGCTTTTCCCCGGTAAGTATCTCTTGAATTCTTTTAATGAAGGTGTGCTGGTAGGTTTGAAGATGTACAATGTTTTCAAATATGGACCATTTACCTGTAATTATGGGACGCCTTGCTTGTTCATCAGTTAATCCGTCAATTATATCCACGAGGGATTTGTGCTGATATTGCAAACGGGTAGAAATAGAAGAAGAAATATGCATAGGCAGGTTTTTAATGATTAGTCGCTGCTCCACACTTTCGTTCCCTCACTACAGTTGGCACAAATATCAATATTTCTGCGACCACTTAAAATCTTTTTCCGAAAACTATTGTATTCGCCATTTTTCCAAATTTCTTTAAAGGGCTTTTTTTTCAAATCGCCCAGTTGATGTTGCGCATCTTTATCGAAACAGCAAGGGGCTACCAGTCCGTCCCAGGTGATTACCGGATCATGCCATAGCCGCCAGCAATGATTTTCTAATTTTCCTTTGAATTTATTACCCTCCGCTGTTTTTTTATAGCGACTATATTTATCTATCGTAGGAATTAACTGGTTGGGATCATTTTCATAGTCGTAAACCTGTGCTGTTTTAAACCATACATCATCAACACCAACTTCTTTGGCTAGTTTTTTTACATCTTCTATCTGGTGCTCATTGGGTTTTACTACCAGGAACTGGAAAATAACAAATGGTTTTTTGCTATTTAATTCTTTTTTCCATTTTACAATATTCTGTGCGCCTTCGATCACTTTGGACAATGTGCCACCCACCCGGTACTGTTGATATACTTCCTGTGTAGTACCATCAATAGAAATAATTAATCGGTCCAAGCCACTTTCAACAGTTCGTTTTGCATTCGCATCTGTCATATAATGCGCATTGGTAGAAGTAGCGGTATAAATTTTTTTCTTAGAGGCATACTCAACCATATCCAAAAAATTAGGATTGAGATAAGGCTCTCCCTGGAAATAAAAAACGAGGTACAATAGATCTTTATGGAGCTGGTCGATGGTTTCACTAAAAAAATCTTTTTTCAACATACCGGTCGGTCTTGTAAAAGCCCGGAGGCCGCTTGGACATTCAGGGCAACGAAGATTACAGGAAGTAGTGGGTTCAAAAGAAATAGAAACTGGATAGCCCCATTGAACGGCTTTTTTCGTCCATTTGCTTACATAATAACTGCTAAGCACTTTTACACCATTCCAGGCACGGCGGGGTGTAAGTTTGGATAGTAAATTAAAGCTGTCGCTTCGATTGAATCTTGCCATCAGGCGGTAAAGTTAGCCTAATTTGAAAATAAGCGACAAGGCAAAGAGGTTACACCGTTTTAAAAGATATAACCTCTTTGGGAGAACTATCTGGAGATGCCCAGTAGAATTACTGGAAGATGAAGAGTACGACGCAACGAAGATGATAGTAGTACTACAGCTGACAAAGAAATAGGAGTACCGTTCTGTTTTTGTATTTGCGATAAGTTGTTATCTTGATAGCAGTTAATAATGAATTCGGCCACTTTATCATACCGTATTTATCCACTTGGAGATGCTGCGATTACCATTGAATTTGGTACGGAAATTAGTGCTGCGATAAATAAGGAAGTGGTAACACGGTTTCAGCAATTTCAGCAAAATCCCTTTCCGGGAATTATAGAAATAATTCCTGCATACAGCAGCCTTACGATTTGCTACGACATAGTCAAAGTAAGAAAGGAATATCCAGCTGGTACATCTGCATTTGAAATTGTAAAAAAAATAGTAGAAGAAAAATTACAGCAAACTATTCCACCTGTTGAAACTGTTGAACGCCTTATAAAAATTCCTGTTTGTTATGATGCGGAATTTGCATTGGATATCCATGAACTATCAGTTGCCAAAAATATTTCTATAGAGAGGATAATTAAAATTCATACTTCCAAAAATTATAAAGTATATATGCTCGGCTTTTTACCCGGCTTTGCCTACATGGGCGAAGTAGATGAACAAATAACAATGTCACGAAAAACACAACCGATGCCGATTGAAGCGGGAAGTGTAGGAATTGCCGGAGTACAAACAGGTATTTATCCGCTTGCATCCCCAGGTGGGTGGCAAATTATTGGGCGAACACCATTGAAATTGTTTAATGCAGATAGAGAAGAACCTGCACTATTGAGAGCTGGTGATACTGTTCAGTTTTATTCCATCAGTAAAGAAGATTTTAGTAAACAAGAAAGCGATTCTCTTTTTTGATATAGTAAGTAATGAATGTACGAATCATAAAAGCTGGTGTATTGGACACTTTACAGGATCTGGGCCGATACGGTTGGCAACATCTTGGAATAAATCCTGGTGGCGCAATGGATAAATGGTCGGCACAAGTTGCGAATATATTAGTGGGCAATAATAGAAACGATGCCGTACTAGAATTACATTTTCCCGCCGCTGAATTATTTTTTGAAGAACCTGCATTGATCGCAATCACTGGCGCCAATTTTTCTGCACATATCAATGCCGAAGAAATTCCACATGGACAACCCGTATTGATAAACAAATACAGCATACTCCAATTTTACGGATTGAAAAAAGGAGCAAGAGCTTATTTAGCTGTGCATGGTGGGTTTGATATGCCAAAATGGTTGAACAGTTATAGTACACAATTAAAAGCAAGATCCGGTGGATATAAAGGAAGGGCTTTGCAGAAAGAAGATGAAATACCAATTCAATCAATTCCTTCATCACTGAGTTTATTGCTTGGAAAAACAGAGTTTTTAATACTTCCCTGGAAAGCAGATGCCACAATGGAAACAACCAAGGAAGAAACTATTTTATTGCTGGAAGGGGATGAGTGGAACAGGTTGGCCGATGATTCCAAACAAAAAATAATGACGTATCCTTTTATCGTAACCCCACAGTCCGATAGGATGGGTTATAAATTAAAAGGAGAATCTTTAACCACGACGAATAACGAAGAGCTGATATCATCGGCGGTATGTTTTGGAACCATTCAATTGTTGCCCGACGGTCAACTGATAGTGTTAATGGCCGATCATCAAACTACGGGGGGATATCCGAGAATAGCACATGTAATTTCAGCGCATCAATCAAGGCTGGCGCAAACCAATGCCGGTGAAAAGATCCGGTTCAGCTTCACCAATCAACAAAAGGCTGAAGAATTATTGCTGCAACAGCAACAACATTTGCAGCAATTGCAAAATGCCTGTACTTTCAGGTTACAGGAATATACTAATGGTAATAGACATTAACTGCGATATGGGTGAAGGCATTGGCAACGATGAACTCATTATGCCCTTTATCCACTCCGCTAATATTGCCTGCGGTTATCATGCCGGAGATGTGAAGACGATGCAGCAAACTATTGCACTTTGTATAAAGTATGGAGTAGCAATTGGGGCACATCCTTCTTTTTATGACAGAGATAATTTTGGAAGGTTGGAAATAAATTTACCTGTGGATGAATTGTATGATCTGGTTACACAGCAGCTCATTATTTTTTCCGAAGTAGCATCATCGTTCGATATAAAAATAAACCATGTAAAACCACATGGCGCATTGTATAATATGGCGGCAAAAGATGCATTGATGGCCAGTGTAACTGCTAAAGCTGTAAGAGATTTTGACAAGAGTATTATATTGGTTGGCTTAAGTGGAAGCCATGCAATAGACCAGGCAAAAGCTATTGGATTAAAAACAGCCAGTGAAGTTTTTACAGATCGCACATACCAGGATGACGGCTCATTAACTCACCGTTCTCAACCAAGTGCTTTAATTGAAAATACAAAAGATGCAATACGACAGGTACTACAAATGATAAGGGAGGGAACAGTAACAACTGTATCAGGAAAAATAATTCCTATTGTTGCAGAAACAATTTGCATACATGGAGATGGTAAACATGCGGTGGAATTTGCAAAAGCAATAAGCGATGCGATCAAATAAAAGAGATTTAAATAATGAACGACCTAAAGCCCCCTTTAGGGGGTTTGGGGGCAATTCTGCAATACTAGGTGCTGCTTTCCTGATGGCT
This sequence comes from uncultured Chitinophaga sp., assembly GCA_964641575.1. GTDB lineage: Bacteria > Bacteroidota > Bacteroidia > Chitinophagales > Chitinophagaceae > JJ008. The sequence continues at coordinate 5,259 of CAZXMP010000042.1, forward strand.
ACTTCGGCAATTGGTCCCGGCTTTCTTACACAAACCTCTTTATTTACCGAGCAGCTGCTTACAAGTTTTGGTTTTGTAATTCTAATTTCTATTTTATTGGATATAGGTGCACAGTTAAATATCTGGCGCATTGTAACGATGAGTGAGAGCAGGGCACAGGATATAGCGAATAAAGTATTTCCGGGCCTTGGTTATTTTCTGGCAGTACTCATTGTATTTGGCGGCCTCATTTTTAATATTGGAAATATTGCAGGAGCAGGATTGGGACTAAATGTATTAACTGGAATAGATGCAAAAATTGGAGCTGTAATAAGTTGTTTTATTGCACTTGGAATATTTTGGTATAAAGAAGCGGGTAGGCTGATTGATAGTTTTGTAAAGATACTGGGGTTAATAATGATTGTACTTACCGTATACATCGCTTTTTCTTCCAGTCCACCAATAGGCGAAGCATTATACAGAACAATATGGCCAAAGAAAATTGATATGATGAAAATTGTGACATTGGTGGGCGGAACGGTTGGTGGATATATTTCATTTGCAGGAGCACACCGGTTGTTAGATGCAGGCATTAAAGGGCCGGCATATTTACCACAGGTGTCAAGAAGTGCGGTAAGTGGTATTCTTATTACTTCTATTATGCGGTTCATGTTATTCTTTGCTGCATTGGGTGTTGTTTCGCAGGGAATAAAATTGACTGCATCAAATCCGGCAGCATCAATTTTTCAATCGGTTGCGGGAGAACTTGGCTATAAATTTTTTGGAGTGGTGTTATGGAGTGCCGCTATTACCTCCGTAGTGGGTGCATCGTTTACATCGGTTTCATTCTGGAAAACAATAGTTCCGGCAGTAAGAAACAATGAAAAAATAGTGATCAGTTGTTTTATCATCCTATCAACCATCATTTTTGTTGCAGTAGGTAATCCAATAAAATTATTGGTATTGGCCGGAATGGTAAATGGCTTGATTCTTCCTGTAGCATTAGCGGTAATTTTATTGGCGGCCAATAGATCTGATATTATCAAACAATACAAGCATCCATTGCTCTTACAAATAATCGGTTGGCTGGTTGTAGCGGTTATGACCTATATGGGAGCTGTAACAATTCAGCAAAGTATCGGAAAGTTGTAGCCCCTTGTTTCCTAAAGGGGAGACTTAGGTGAATGATTCTTTATATTACGCAGGAATGTATTACAGAAATTAGTTTTTAGTATGAGTATTTGATAAGTGAGGGCTGTGAGTGGGTGGCCTGCCCTTCAGGGAGGTCGGGAGGGCATACAAAAAAGCCCAACCATAGGGTAAGTTGAGCTTTTTGTTTTTCATCCATCCTTGTTAGTGTGTCCAATCAGCCGTTTAATATTTTAGATCCATTCAAATATGCTTTTCCTGGATGATATATGAACAGGCAGGTGCCATTCTTTATAGTAGTTATTATTTCTGCGGATTCTTTTTGTGGTACAGCGGGGCAACCATAGCTACGACCCATAAATACTCCGGCTTTTGCTCTTGCCGGATCAACATAGGCGGCACCATGTATCACAATCGTTCTTGCTAATGCTTTATCGTTATATCCTTTATCTACACCATTGATGCGTAGTGATAATCCATGGGCGCCAATATAAGTATTAGCTGTTACATAAAAACCCAGACTGCTTTGTAATGATTCAGGAGTGTTAGAAAATTTTGTAGCATATTCATTACCGGAATTTTTTCCGTGAGCTACGTATGTATTAGTGATCAGTTTTTGATTTTCAATATCCACTATATATAATCTTTTTTGTGATGATGGCTGACTGAAATCGCAGATCGTTAGGTATTCAGTACGGCTGATCTGTTTATTCTCTACTAATTTCTGGTAGCCTTTCCATGCATATTGAAAAGCCTCATCAGACAAACCATATTGCCGGAGGTTTGCAGTAACATAAATAGTAATAGCTGCATTGGTGGTGGTATTATTTAATGAATCGGGAATTACAGAGTGAGAAACCGCAGTTACAGCAGATTCGCTGTTTACTGTAGAATGCGTTGGAATAATGGTAAACGAGGTACACATTACTCCCATTAGTATGAGAATGAATAGGTTTTTCACTTAGGGTACGATTATCAACCGTATATCTTTTAAGAAGTTTTTGTACGGTTGTAGATTTAAAACGATAGTCAGCACAAAATATTATGCAATTGTTAAAAATGCAAGTAATAAAGGTTTGTTTATTAATAGTTTGCGAAGAAGTACGCTGCCATTCTAAAATATCAACAAGGGAATCTACGAGCTATAATGGTAAACACAGATAGAAATCATTGAACGGATATTTTAATTCTCCATGATCTTATTGGCAGCCCGTTGCTTAATGATAAACTCGCTGGAATATATCTTTAGTAATAACATAAATAAAGAAATAAGAAGTGGTCCGAATATCAAACCAATAAAACCAAATAGACTTAAACCAATAATAACGCCGAATACAGTTGTCAACGGATGCACATTGCCTATTTTTTTCAATAATGTAAACCGCAATACATTGTCGATAGTGCCAATTATTGCAAAACCAAATATCAGCATAGCTATTCCCTGCCCGGTTTGTCCATTCGCAAAAAATATAATGGCTAATGGCACATAGGCCAGTGCAGCACCTACTACCGGAAGCATGGCAGCAATACAGGTTACACCAAACCAAAAGAACGGTTCATTAACTCCTATGATTAAATAACCAATTAATCCAACTAAGCCCTGTGCAAAAGCTATTAGCGGAATACCAATGGCATTTGACTTGACCATCATATGCACTTCATTGCTCAGCCGGTCTACATTTTCATCTTTTAATGGAATGTATTCAAATAGAGTATTCTCCATACTGCGACTATTTACCAGCATGAAATAGAGAATAAAGTACATAAAGAAAATGGTGGTGAGTGTGCTGAAAGTGGCACCGAGTATCTTAGGTAAACTTTGTGCAATGGAGTTCCCGAGTTTATTAATATTCGCTTCGCTGGTAATGGTGATATTGAACTGGAGCTCAATATCGGCGACTACTTTTTTTAATGCTGTTGTAAGTTCTGCAGAATGTTGAATAGCATAGGTTACTTTAGAAGAAAGCATGTTAATAAGCAAGCCTACCGGTAGCAGTATTACAATAAAAGAAAATAACATAAGTAATAATGCCGTTCCACCTTTTCGCCATTTCTTTTTTTCAGTGATATACAGCATCCATTTATGCAGTAGTACATATAAAGTGATAGCACCTAACAGCGCAGGAAAAAATATATAGAGCTCTGTAAACAACAGTATGCCCAGTAATAAAATAAGGATGATAAAGAAAAACTGGCGAAGTTGGTTTTGGTTTATTACACTGTTGTTCATTGTTAAATAGAATTATACTAAATTAGGGAAAAGCAGAGTAACAAGAAAGGTGACCACCTGAAACGCAGGGGTGGTATAAGATGTTTTTATGTATGTTGTTTTCCAAGGGTGTATCGGGTGTTTTTAGAACAAAGACAATTGCTGTTCATGCTTTCGTAAACTCTTTTTCTTTTGTTGCGTACAAGCAGTTTCATTTCCTGCGATAGTAAAAATTGGACCTGCTTCGTACCGGGAAGCAACCACCACTTTTGTAGTACCTGCATGTGGAGCAAATAATTGTTCTACCAATTCAGGGTTGTTATTATTCTTTGATAAATGCGAAAGAATAAGCAATTGCAAATCGGGAGATTTATACTGCTGAAATAATTCCAACGCCTGTTTATTCGATAAGTGTCCCCGGTCGCTACTGATCCGCTGCTTTAAGTGATAAGGATAATTACCATTTGCCAGCATTGTATCGCAATAATTGGATTCCAGAAAAACAGCATGACAACGGCTGAAGAATTTCAAAACTTGTTTGCATGCATACCCGATATCGGTGATGATGCCAACATTTGTACCACTACCGGTTATCATAAAACTATGCGGATCGGCAGCATCATGGCTTTTTTGAAAAGCTTGAATGGATAATCCGCCAATAGTAACCGGCTTTGAATGATTAAAAGAATGAACCAACTGCTGCTCAATCGGAATCCTGGTATTGCGAAGCGTACCATCGGTAATATAAACAGGTAAACGATATTTTTTTGAAAGCCCTGCCAACCCGGTGATATGGTCGCCATGCTCATGTGAAATAAAGATGGCTCTTACTTTTTCCATGGAAAGATCCAACAATTTCATTCGCCGTTCCGTTTCCCGGCAGCTTAGTCCTGTGTCAACCAATACAGCTTCGCTTTTATTACCTATATAATAACAATTAGCATTGCTGCCAGAATTAAGAGATGTGAGATAGAGAGACATGCTGTAAAAATAAGCCGATAGCAACGGGTAAAAAATTTTACCTCTAGCCTGCTGGGTTTTTAATTCATATAATACTTATATTTAGAACAGCTACCCGAAGGAAACTCCAAAACCAAACACATGAGTCTTACCTCCTTCAACGCTTCGGGCAGTTCACCTTTGCAGGTAGTTCCTCCCGGCATCTCCAACGAAAGAATATTTTCACTTGATGTATTACGAGGTCTTGCCTTGCTCGGAATCCTCGTCATTAGCATTGGTGAGTTCGGCGGCTTTATCACCAACCAGCAAATATTTTACAGAACCGGCACACACGGCGGTAACTATAAATTATTAACAGCGGTCTCTATTTTATTTGAAGGGAAAATGAGAGCCTTGTTTGCATTGGTGTTTGGAGCCGGTATTATTTTATTTCTGCAAAAGAAGGAACATCCTGTTGCCATCAGCAATGCCGATGCGTATATCCGCCGCCAAATGTGGCTGATGTTCTTTGGAATTTTCAATGCATTTGTATTGCTGTGGCCTGGGGATATTTTATTTCAATATGGTGTAGTGGGTATTTTATTATTTGCTTTTTATGGAATGAAAACAAGAGGTCTTTTTATTTGTGCTATTATTTGTATGCTTATTTATTGTGGCAAACAGTATTGGAATTTTACTGATGATAAAAAGACCTATAAAAAATATGTGGCTGTAACCGTAGTTGAGAAAAAGTTCAAAGCCGATAGTCTGGGCCGTGCAAAGAAAGACAGTATTGATAAAACAAAAGATTCCGTTCTCTTTAAAGATACACTGCTCAAAAACAAACTCAATGATTCTATTGCCCGTAAAAATGACACACTGACTAAAAAGCAGGCTGAAGAAAAAGATGCCTGGGAGAGTTTGGAAAAAGGGATGAAATATGATTCCACCAAAACAGAAGCAGAAAATAAATCCATGCGGGCATCGTATCTAAAAGTGTGGACTCATTTGATGGGCCGGTCGCAGAATAAAGAATCTTTCTGGTTGTATCGTATTGGTGTGTGGGATATTGGTTCGATGATGTTGTGGGGAATGGCCCTGTTTAGCCTGGGATTTTTCAGTAGCCGCTTTGCATCTTCTAAATATTTATTGATTGGATTGATAACCTTACTAACCGGACTTGCCTTAGCATGGCTCCGTATAAAATGGGGAGATGAAAGGCTTATGGATTTCACGAAGTATATAGAGAAAAGTTCATTACCTCATAATTTATTCTTTCCTATAGAAAGATTATTAATGGCAACGGGTTATGCATCATTAGTACTATGGCTGCTACGAATGGGAATTTTCAATTGGCTTTGGAATGCATTAGCAGCTGCCGGTAAAATGGCTTTTACAAATTATATTATGCAATCCGTTTTCTGCACCTTCTTTTTCTATGGATATGGATTCGGTTATTTCGGCAGATTGCAACAGTGGGAACTTTATTTTGTGGTCGCTGAAATAGCATTGGTACAAATTGTATTCTCTGTGTTTTGGTTGCGCTATTATACAATGGGTCCGCTGGAATGGCTCTGGCGATGTTTGATCTACCGAAAACGATTGCCTATTAAAAAACTTCCCACAACCAACGATTAATTACTAATTAAGTAAACCTTTATATGGATCAATCTATTTCACCCGGTACCACACAACCTGCACATACCAAGCCGGTAGCTGCTGCAGAACGTATCAAAAGCATCGATACTATTAGGGGTGTTGCTTTGCTGGGTATATTAATGATGAATATTCCGGGCTTTGGTATTAGTCAAAGCGTTTGGGCCGATCTTATCAGTGGCCCCCGTTCGGGTGCTGATTATTATACTTTCGCCACCGTGTTTGTTTTATTTGAAGGCACGATGCGGGGATTGTTCTCTATGTTATTTGGTGCAGGCATGGTGTTGTTTATGCTCAATAAAAAAGATGTGCTGGGAGAGCCGCCTGTGGCTACCTACTATTATCGGCGTTTGTTGTGGTTGGTACTGTTTGGTGTAATAAATGCATTTGTATTGCTCTGGCAGGGTGATATTTTATTTTTCTATGGCTTGGCCGGTATGCTATTATTTGCTTTTCGAAAACTGCATCCAAAATGGCTGGTAATGCTGGCGTTATTATGTGTGTCGTTCGGATTAATAAAAAAACAATGGAACTGGAATGAAACCAAAGAATCAAGAGCCGTGTATCACCAGGCAATAAAGGCAAAAGAAGATAAAAAAACACTTACGCCGGAGCAGCAAGGAGCAATTGCGCAATGGGACGAAAGAGAAAAAAGTATGAAACCCGATACTGCAAAGGTAAACCGGCATGTAAATAAAATGCGTTCGGGGTATGGAACTATTTTTACTTATTTCATTCCTCAAAATTCAAATGGAGAAGTTTGGTATATGTATAATGAACCCTGGGATTTGCTGGTTATGATGTTTCTCGGAATGGCCTTATTCAGCTGGGGATTTTTTAGCAATCGTTTACGAACCTCCACTTATGCAATGTGGATGTTGATTGGATATGGCATTGGTATACCAATAGCCTGGCAATTATTTAATAACGGATGGATGAGTTTTGGCCAATTGGGTGTAGGAAGATTTACCGACAGATGGAGTTCTTCGCCGGAAATTTTTGTAGAGTTTCGCCGCATACTTCTCACCATTGGACATGCAAGCTTGGTAATGCTGATATTTCGTAGCGGTGCAGTAAAATGGTTAATGAAGGCATTGGCAAATGTGGGGCAAATGGCCTTTACTAATTATCTCATGCAAAGTATAATCTGTACGTTCTTTTTCTATGGGTATGGATTTGGCAATTATAACAAACTACAGTTTCATCAATTATATTATGTAGTAGTTGCCGTATGGATATTCCAAATCATTTTTTCCGCCATCTGGTTGCAATTTTTCCGCTTCGGTCCGTTTGAGTGGCTATGGCGTTCGCTTACCTACTGGAAACGGCAACCCATAAAAAAATAGAAACGAAAAACCATTGAATAAATTAAATGCTCCTGAAATTTTCAGGAGCATTTTTATGTTATCATCGTTCGTCTATCTACTCATCGTCCCTTGCGTCGCACACTTGATCGTTCAGTAATTCTACTGAGCTTGTCGAAGTATCAGCATTTGCGAAGAGCAAAACTCTAACTCATATTTCACTATCCAATACATCACGACTAACTACAAACTTTAAACTTTTACTTCTTTCCATTTCCCTTTCTTAAAATAATAGTAAGCCGTTAATGCCATAAAAGTTTCTGCAACCGGAATGGCAATGAATGCACCCACTGGCCCAAGATCAAATGTTTTCGCCAATACATAACCAAAGGGTATTTGAAATAACCAGAACCCAATAAAATTGATCCAGGTAGGAGTTTTTGTATCGCCTGCGCCATTCAATGCCTGTATCATCACCATACCAATGCCATAAAAAATATAACCACTGCCGATTATTTGTAAAGCCAATACGCCAAAGCGATGTACTTCTGGTTCCTTGGTAAAAATGCTGATGATAGGAGAAGCAAAGAACAGGAACGACATACTAACCACACCCATGAAGATGGCATTGTATTTAGTCGTTAGCAATACACTTTGCTCTGCCCGCAGTGGTTGATTAGCACCAAGGTTTTGCCCCACCAAAGTTGCAGCGGCATTACTCAATCCCCAGGCTGGGAGTATAAAGAACACTACGTTACGAATAGCTACCTGGTAACCAGCACTTGCATCGGTACCACCTGTAATAGAAACCAGCCAGGCAAGAACGATCCAGCTACCACTTTGAATAAAAAATTGTAAGGTAGCAGGCCATGATACACCAAACAATGTTTTGATGATTGGCAGATCCCATTTAAAATGCGACCACTTCATTTTAATGGAACGGTTACCCCCAAACAAATGATAACATTGATAGAATACACCAGCACCACGACCGATAGTAGTAGCAATAGCAGCACCTTTTAATCCCAGTTCAGGAAAAGGGCCGTACCCATAAATTAGTAATGGACAAAGAAGAATATTGATACCGCTGGCAATCCATAAACTACGCATTGCCATGGCGGCATCACCAGCACCTCTAAAAATTCCATTGATAAGAAATAATAAAATGATGACGGTAGAACCACCCATCATGATACGGGTAAAAATGGTACCTTCTTCTACTACAATTGGTGCCGCTCCCATCAGTCGGAGTATATCGGCAGCAAAAATAATTCCCACCACACTTAACACAACGGCTACTATCATCGACATGATGATGGCTTGTGCTCCTGCATGTGTAGCACCTTCCGGATTTTTTTCTCCGATACGCCTGGCTACAACGGCGGTAGCACCAACACTAAGACCAATTGCAATCGTATAAACAAGAGAGATGACGGATTCAGTTAGTCCCACCGTAGCAATGGCATTCTTACTATTCGGCAAATGACTTACAAAATACATATCCACTACAGCAAATACAGATTCCAGACTTAATTCCAGGATCATCGGTATGGCCAGCAATACAATTGCACCCCGAAGACTGCCTTGTGTATAATCATGCTCCTTGCCGCTGAACGATTGCCGGACCAGGGCCATAAAATGAGAGAATTTATTTATATCCTTTACTTGCGACATGATTGATAAGTTTGAGTTCGGTATCACCATTTTTACGGTGTCACCTTTATGTTGAAAAATATAAAAGAGAAATACAGCAAAGCACCAAACTACTTATTGCGATTGGGAATGTTGCTAATTGAAATTATTCCGTAAGTAATCAGGCTCTTTAAAGATGGGGTCGAGCCTTAGCAGATCTTCATATTCATTAATTGACGAATACAAATATAAGCCGGTCACTACATTGAAAAAAAATGAAAATGAATGAAACCGGATTTTACCGGGATGAATGGTGGTGGTACTGTTTATTCAATTGTCTTTTATGCAGCGCTATTTAATTCCGTCTACGCTCAGCAATTCTACCGGCAATTGTTTTCCTTTTAAGTTCACCACACCCAGTTTGGAAAAATGAAATTGCTTCGCCAATTCATTATTCTCTGTAAATATGTTCGACACCAAAAGACTTTTCTGGTAAGTATTGCAGAGACTTTGTATCCTGGCGGCAGTATTGATCGTATCGCCATGATAGGCAATATCTCTTTTTATTTCCCCAATTTCTACGGCAGTTACTTTTCCGCCATGTAGCCCGGCTTTAAAAAAAGGAAGACGGCCATATTGCTCCTCATAATAAGCAGCCCTTTCAGCAAATTGTTCATTACACGCAAAATAAAATCGTATACAGGACAGATCTTTCATTCCCTCGGCTATTCGCCAGCTCAATACAATTTCATCACCAACATATTGATAAATTTCTGCATGATAGGTATTGATCACCTGGTTAATATCCATAAAACTATCCCTGATAAAACTGCTGTACCGCAAGTGGCCCAACTCTTCTGCAATACTGGTAGAAGATTGCAGGTCCATGAACATAAAGATCCGTTCTTCTTCTTTTGGTTGTCGATACTTACCCATTAGCAGCGGCACCAGCACACCCGGGCCATATTTTTTATTGACCTGTAAAATAAAAGTGATCACCAGTGTCATTATAAAATAGTAGAGCAAGAAAATAAAAAAGGTGTATTTCCAGGATTCTTCATTCAAAGGACTGCGGCCTTTGAGCACCATCGGCAGTATTAGTTTATCAAACAATAGAAAACGTATCAACCCAAACATCAGTATGAGCGTAAATAATGATACAACGGTCTTCAACAAAAAAGTAATACCCAGGCTTCGCTTTCGGAAAAATTGTTTTTCCAATAAATAATCGGTGGTACCCTGTACGATTCCATAGAGCATACCAATGATGAAACCAATAAGTACACTCGGCCACAACTCCGGTGGCAATGGCAAAGCCATGTTGGCATGCACAGAGCTATACATAAAATATAATAACACCGCCAGCACTACATTCGCCATCACCCAAAAAGACAGTTGCTTCAACACTCCGTTCCACACAGGATAGCGGGAAGCAAAACGGCGGGCCCGTTGGGTATAGTCGAGACGATGCATGAATAAATTTTGATACTAAGATAGTGAGGAAAAAGTGGCATAGGGTAATGTCATTATTATAGTTCGCTAATTCTAAGCAGCGTTCTTTATTTTGTGTATCGAAAAGTATGAATAAACAGGAAAAAACCATAGAAGAAAAGCAATCACCGCCCCACCGCTATTTCATCCTCAACAAACCATACAATATGGTGTCGCAGTTTGTAAGCACCCATGCGGTAAACTTACTCGGCGATATTGGGTTTGATTTTCCCCAGGGTATTCATGCCATAGGCCGGTTGGATAATTTATCAGAAGGATTACTGATCTTAACAACGAATAAAAAAATTACCCGGTTGTTATTTGAAGCCAAAACACCACATAAAAGAACCTACCTCGTACTTGTTAATCATACCGTTTCAGAAGAACGGTTGCAATTACTTAGAGATGGAATAACATTTAGAATAAGAGGTGGTGAATATTATAGGTCGCTTCCATGTGAAGCAGAAATAGTTGAGCAACCAGATATTTCATTTCCATCGCCCTACACCATGACAAAAAGCATTCCCTATACTTGGTTGCGTATAACACTAACCGAAGGTAAGTTTCACCAGGTACGAAAAATGGTGGCCGCTATTCATCATCGTTGTAAACGATTGATACGGGTAAGTATTGAGGATCTTACATTGGGAGATTTACTGCCGGGTTGCATCAAAGAAATTGATGAAAATGATTTTTTTGACTTGCTAAAGATCAGCAATGAATCAATAGCAAAATCTTCTTTCGCAGATCAATAACAAAAATTAAAATGGATCAATAGCGAACCCATGCAGGCGTTACTGCCGCTGGTGTTGGGCCTAAGCGTTCTGCAATACGACGGTAGCGGTCAGCCAGTGTACATAAATACTCCTGTGCCTGTGCTGCATAATCTTTTAGTCCCGTAAGTCCGGCTATCTTCCATCGTTCCGTTAGGTGACTAATAATATTTGCATAATCCATAGTGGTGTAGATGCCCATCTTTTCTGTAATCAATGAAAAGCGGGTAAACAAACTGTCTTCATCTGCATTGTCCATTAATAAAGCCGGCATTGTTATTTTTTTCTTCATCATGGTTTGAAAAGCCAATAATGCACCATCGGGATCAACTTCGAATATTTTCGCCATAAAACTTTTATAGGCTTTTTCATGACGGGCTTCATCACCTGCAATGGTTTTGCATATTCTGGATAGTACATCGTCACCGGCTTTATCTGCCAGCTTACCTGTATTTACATGCGCAATCTTGGTAGCTCTTTCCTGGAAAGAAGTATATATCATTGCCTGGTAAGGATCTTGCTCGGATTTAGCATCAAAGCCATTGGTGATTAAATTATGAATGGTGATCTCCACCGCTTTCATATCAGCTCTGCCAGATAGGTAAAGATATTTATTCAATAGATCGCCATGACGATTCTCTTCTGCCGTCCATGATCTTGACCATTGTACCCAGCCTTTATCACTGGTCATATCTCCCTCTTCATTCACTCCTTTTAATAAATTAAAAAAGGATTGGTAATTAGGTAATGCTTCTTCAGTGATCATATTGCCAACCAAAGAACTAATTACTTCTATAGGGATAACATCAGTTCTTTTCCGTAGCTCCGTTAGCTGCTCTAAACCTTCGGCACTTGACAAATCAGGCAAAAAATCAGTAGGCTGCCAGCAAGTTTGCGGGTCCACTAAATAATCATTAACGGCCTGGGCAGCAAAACTTTCTAATCCGGCAACAACTTCTGCATTTTTTTCCAATTCACTTCTTTGCATATTGATTCTATTGATTGCCTGTTTTTTTTGTAAACAGGGGTATTAAAATTGATTTATTTTAAAACAATTGGAGTTATACAATTCTTTTCTGAGTTTATATAATTCACATATTGAGACAATAACGAGCAAAATTTTACCCGGTATTTTTTTATACCATTACCGTATCAGACAAATGCATCGCACCATTGGATATTTTTGCATCCCGTGGCAAAATTTTGCTATTTCCAATTTGAATGTTACCGTCTTTTTCAGTGACTAACAGTTCTTTACCATTTATAGTAGTTAGTTTCTGTCCGTCTTTCAATTCGCTAAAAAGTATTTTACCACTAACGATATGATTGTTCAGCAGATCAGCCAGCTTTGTTCTGTTCTGAGGTTCCAATAACTGATCCACTATTCCTTTTTCTAATTTTTCAAAGGCCAGATCGCTGGGGGCAAAAAATGTGTAAGGGCCAGTGCTGCTAAGCAACTGGTCAATATCGGATGCATGAACAGTTTTCTTTAGCGTACGCATCGTTTTATCTACATTAATTACCTGTGTAATATTTGACATATGTGTTTTTTATATAGGGGCAGAAATGCAGCTATAGGCAGGAAGGTAGTCTTTACTTACCACCCATGCAGTTAAAGTTTAAATACGATAAATCAGTAATTTTAGATCATGCAAAAAATTAATGCCATTTTACTACTATTGCTTGCCCCTTTGTTGGTGCTACATGCACAGGTTTCGGAGCCAACAGATAGCGGTTTTGTTGTAACACTTAATCAGCAGATAGATGATTTTGTAGTAAAACAACAGATAGAACCTTTAAGTAAAATTTATGCAGACGACTTTGTGTTTAGCCATGGTTCAGGCAAAGTAGAAGGAAGAGAAGACTGGCTGAAGTCCGTAGCAAAAGGTAATTTCTTGTTACGACAACATGATTCTGTAACCGTGGAAATGCATCCGGAGTTGGCTATTGTGCGGGGCAAACTATCAGTACACAAGAACAATAAGGATAAAATAGATCGTTATCATTTAAAATATTTTCGGTTGTATGCATATCGTAATAAGCAATGGCAATTGATATCGCATATAACAACATCAGAGTGGCATGAGAAGTAGCAGTTGCAATAGTTGAAAAGAATATTTTATTTTTCGCTATAAACTTTTGCCTATGTCATCTCAACCACCAGATCAAAACCAGGGGCTGGTTATCTCCTATCTTACGCTTCGAAAAGTGGTAGGCGTTTTAGGTATGCTGCTGCCCTTTCTGTTATTCATCGGTTATTTTTTATTTGAACGGGGTTGCAGCTTCCCACCATCCATCAGTCATTTTTATTATACCGATCTCGGAAATCTTTTTGTAGGAACATTGTGCGCCGTATCATTATTCATGTTCTCTTATAACGGGCATGATAAAGGAGATTTGATTGCCGCAAAAGTAGCTGGCTTATTTGCCATGCTTGTGGCCCTGTTCCCTACTGATTTTGGTACTTATGCAGGTATGAGTTGTTCAAGAATAGTTGATGGAGAAAATAAAGTAGCGAATGTAATTCATTACATATCTGCTACGATATTGTTTGCTACGTTTGCTTTTTTCTCCTTGGTGCAATTTACCAAAACCAATAAGCCGGGTCGTATGGCCGGAGCCAAAAAAACAAGAAACGGGGTGTATAAAATATGTGGTTGGGTAATTGTGTTTTGCATCGCCGGAATTGCATTTGTAAGCTTTGCTCCGGGTAATTTGTATGGGAAAATAAAAGATTTCAAACCCACCTTTATATTAGAAACGGTGGCACTGCTGGCCTTTGGTTTTTCCTGGCTTATTAAAGGGGATACTTTTTTCAGGGACAATAAATGATCAGGCCACTTGTGCGGCAATATCATCCATATAAATTGACAGATGGCTTTCGTCAAAAATACAGTCGCCGTTTTTTAAAAGCAAAACCTGTGGCGACTCATGATGAACCTTCAGATCGTCTGCAATCTTATTAGATAAAGAACGATAAGCAATCAAATCAAGAAAATGAAAATCAATATCCGGAAGAGCGGATGATCTTTCCAATCTTGTTTTAACAGTACTACTGATTGAACAGCGGGTAGAATGTTTGAATATAACCTGCGGTCTGGTATGTGATTTTTCCACCAGGGATTTTAATTGTTCTTCTGTTGTAAGTATGGTCCAGTTCATAATAGTTTTTTAAGGGTAAAAGCAACAAATTCGGCCAAAAGCAAAAATACCAGCTTATGGGTAGTAAAATGATAAATTTCAAAGCCTAGTATTACAAGCTAGTAACAATCGAAAAATGAAAAAGATGAGTGGAGTTAAAAAAATAGGAATATTTCTGTTTGTAATGGTATTGCTGCATCAGGTTCAGGGACAATCATTCAATGTAAAGGACACTTCGTTTAGCCGGGTGTTTACCATTTTATATAATAGTGCCGGTAATTATTTTAATGGAGTAAAAGGAAAACCTATCGTTAGCACTATGTTTAATGAACCCGATACAATAGGCTATCGTATAAGATTATTGCCACAAGGTGTTACAGATTGGAAACACCTGAGCCTTGGTATTGGACATGAACTAACAGCTTTTTTTAAACTCGGCGAATATTCAAAAGACAGTACAGAAGTAGCACAGCGGTTCAACGACATGATTGCTTTAATAAAAGAAATTGATAAAACAGCCTTCTTCGAATTTGATGATAGTTATTCGGATACAAAAATTAAGGAAGTGAGAATTTGTAGCGAAAGCAAAGGCCCTTGTGGCGAAGATGATAAATGGAGGGTCAGCTTATATTTTCATAAAATGTTTGATGATGAGTTTAATGTGTCGGTAAATATTGAATCGCATAGGGAGTAAGCAAGTAGTGATTCCCTTATTCAGATGAGAAAGTGCTACCTTTTTGGTTACCTTCTACACAAAAAATGAGAGATTTAGCGAGGTATAGACACAAAAAAGCCCTTAGAGTGTATCTCTAAAGGCTCTTGAAGCTCCCCCTGCTGGACTTGAACCAGCGACCCTCTGATTAACAGTCAGATGCTCTAACCAACTGAGCTAAGGAGGAATACCTTCCCTTTCGGGGTTGCAAAAATAGGGGTTTTAGGATTTTCAACAAGCTATTCACAGTCAATTTTACCGAAAAATATTCCACCCGTTACTCTCCTCCATTCCCACATAAATTCCATCCTCCCGCTGCTCCACCGGCCAATGCTTCAGATAATAGCCTTCGCCACTGGCATTTCGGCCATTTTCAATGTTGAATTTATAGCGATGAAGTGGACAAACCACATTTCCCAACGCATCAATATACCCGTCTGCCAATATACCACCGGCATGAGGACATTTGTAAGCGAATGCAAACAGGTTGTCATTATTCGCAGCCACACAAATTTCTTTATCCATTACCCTTACAACTGCAATCTTATTATCAGCAAATTCCAGTTCATTGATATGCGTTGCAACTTTATGCCAGCTATATTTTTTTTCAGTCATAGTAGTATTCAAAATTAACTACCAAAACGATATTGTTGTTTTCAATCTCCAACCACGAATTGGCTACTTTTGCACCGTTTATTACAAGTATAATCTATGAAGGTAAGTACGATGCGTTCTATTGACAGGTGGGTGGGTATTCCCATTTGTTTTGCGGTAAGCCCATTCCGTTGGTTGGCCGATAGAATTCGTGGCGCCAGGAAAATAGCACCTGATACCCGTCGTACTTTATTTATTGAGTTGTCAGAAATGGGCAGCGCCGTTATTGTGGATCCCGCCATGCGCAAATTGCAATTAGAAGGCAATGCAGAAATTTACTTCGCCATTTTTAATAAGAATTATAAAAGCCTGGAGATTTTAAAAACAGTAAAAGAAGAAAATGTTTTTAAAATGAATGCCGATAATTTTATTTCACTGGTGTTGGATGTTTTTCGGTTTATGGTTTGGTGCCGCAAGAAAAAAATCGCAACGGTAATTGATTTGGAATTGTTTTCACGATTTACAGGACTCCTTAGTTTTTTTAGCGGTGCCAGAACAAGAATTGGCTTTACTAATTTTCATGATGAAGGATTGTACAGAGGACATATTGTAAATCGACCTGTTCGTTATAATCCGCATGTACATATCGGGGTCAACTTTATTTCATTGGTCAATAAAGCCTTAGATAAGTTTGATAATCCATATGCTACAGAACCAGTACATCCGCATGAACTGCAATTAGCAAGGGCCATCGTTTCAACTGAAGCAATCACTAACATCAATGCTAAAATAAAGCAACTCTATCCGGCATGGGAAGGGCAAAAGATCGTTTTATTAAATGCCAATGCATCTGATATGTTGCCACAACGCCGCTGGCCGCAGGAAAATTTTGCGATGGTGGCTTCTAATCTTTTGGAGCAACATAGTGATATTGTGATCATCGCTACTGGCTCACCAGCTGAAAAAGAATATGTAGAAGAAGTAGTGAAAAAAGCTAACCACCCAAAATGTATCAACTCATCCGGTTTTTTTTCTTTTGATGAGTTAGTGCCTTTATATACTGTCAGCACTTGTATGTTAACGAATGATTCAGGCCCCGCACATTTTGCTTCTGTCACCTCATTAAAAGTATTTGTATTATTCGGACCTGAGACACCACATCTGTATTTACCCTTGGGTGGAAA
Organism: uncultured Chitinophaga sp.; assembly: GCA_964641575.1. Lineage (GTDB taxonomy): Bacteria > Bacteroidota > Bacteroidia > Chitinophagales > Chitinophagaceae > JJ008. The sequence goes on from CAZXMP010000042.1 coordinate 22,022, forward strand.
TGCGGAACCTTTCTATCTCGGATTGCCCTGTTCGCCATGTGTAAGTGCGGCCAATCATCGCAAAACAACTTGCGTTACCCGTCCATGCATCACTGGCATTCAACCATTATCTGTATTGGAAAGACTGCATACATTTATTAAAGAAAATAAATAATACACTCCTGAGCGAAGTCGAAGGATAGCCCAGCTGCATTACTACTATCATCGTCTGTTGCAATCCGAAGGATTGAGATTTTTATTTCTTCCGGGGGAAGAAATAAAAAGACTAACTCTTACTCGTTTGGTAATCCTCTTGCTATAGTAATTTCACCAAATAATTTCTCGTCAACGCCTTCTCTCTCGCTCTTTTATCAAGAAACTCTTTTGTCAACATTGTTACATGAAACTCAGGCAACTCTTTCAATACTTCATGCGGCACATTATTCTTTTGCATTTCCTTTAGATCGCCTTCCGTAATAAACCAGATTCCTTTTTTTGCAATGGAATCTGTTTTGAGGGTAGTTGTATCTGCAATGATCATCGTGTCTTTCAAATAAAATTCAAATGCCGGCGAATAAATATTCATTCTCACTCCCGGAACATCCGGATGATTTTTATTGATATAAAAAGCAGCTTCATCACCCGATTGGTATTTCATTAAATCCGGATAAAAACACCAGTTAAGATACAGGTTAAGAATAAGGCAAGCCAACCCCGCCCTAAGAAGCGATAAGGATAATTTATTTCTCTTGATTTTTAAATGCAAGAGTAATAGTATTAAAACAAGTGCAACAATTACGATTACTGCAATTATTGGTAACTGTTCCGGCGTATAAAAAATTTGTAATAGCACAACACCAGCAATCAAAACAACTGTAACAATATGATTGATGATTGTTGCTGTTGTAACCTGCTTCAGTTGATAAACATAATTTGCTGTCAGTATTGCCAGCATCGGGAAAATGATGTTAGCATAATATGGCAACTGAAATTTAGACAGGGAGAAAATAAATAATGTTAGCAAGCTGGCGGATAATGTAAACCATTCAGTACTTATACCATCTGCAGACTTTACTTTTTTAAATCCGCTTTTTATTTTATTTGCCAATGCTGCATACATTAATATGCACCAGGGAAGAAATGCCCACAGCAGTGTATGAAAAAAGAAAGTTGGATCGCCTTTTCCTTTTATTGGTCCGCTATTAGCAAAACGACCAAACTGGCTATCCCATAAAAAAAATCGAATGCCCGACACATTGTTTTTTCCAAACACTATCTTTTCAGGATGTTTATCAAATTGGTACCAAAGGCTGTATAGCTCAGGCGTAATAAATAATGCTACCAAAACTCCGGCTATCAACCATCTCCAATGAAATAGCTGCTTCCAGTTTTTTGTGATAATTAATTGTCCTGCTACTGCACCACCAATAGGAATCAATGTAAAAACTCCTTTCGTCATTACTGCGCAGCCGGCAAACAAACAAGCTGCTACCAAATGCCAGCCAATATTTTTTTTCAAAGCATTCGCAAAATGATAAATAGAAGCAATTAATAGCCCGGTAAGAAAAGGCTCTGCCCGAACATCTGTGTTAGAGATAATAATGTGCAGTGTGCTGAGTAAAATAAAAACAGCCCATAGTGCAATGGTCTTATTATAAAATTGCTTTGTAAATAGATAAGTGTAATATGCCCCAAGCATGGTAAAAAGAACCCCCGGCAGCTTATAAGCCCAGGTATTCATACCAAATACTTCAAAGAAGAATGCAGTAACCCAAAAAGGAAAGTGTGGTTTGTCTAGCCAGTCGGTGCCTTGAAAATAAAGTTCCCAGTAATTATTCCGCAACACCATCTGTTTAGACACCGAAGCGTACACTCCTGCATCAGGGTCCATTAACGGCACAAACAAGCCACTAAAATTAACCAGCACCGCCAGGCCAATAAAAAAATACAACCATTTATGCTCTTGCGAAGAATGGGCTTCACTGCTGGTCATCTACTATTATTTAATACAGAAAGTCTGTTTTGTATGGATACCGGATGCGGTACAACTCTCTCACTTTTTCCAGTATGTTTTGTCGCAACACATCAATATTCTTTTTTTCAATGGCAGAAACAAAAACAGCATTGCCGTTGGTTTCATTATTCCATCTATCTCTTAAGTCTTGCAGTATTTCTTCTTTAGTGCTGTCTTCCAGCCACTCATCAAATGTCTGCGTTTCGTATAGATCCATTTTATTGAAAATGGTCAGTGTCGGTTTTTCAAACGCATTCAATTCCTGCAATGTTTTATTTACAACACCCAACTGATCTTCATAAGCCGGATGAGAAATATCAACTACATGCAATAAAATATCAGCTTCTCTTACTTCGTCCAATGTGCTTTTAAAACTTTCCACCAAATGGTGAGGAAGCTTGCGGATAAAACCAACTGTATCACTTAATAAAAAAGGAGTAGTATCAAAAACTACTTTGCTGGTCGTAGTATCTAGCGTAGCAAACAATTTGTTCTCTGCAAACACATCTCTTTTGCTAAGTAAATTCATGATCGTTGATTTACCCACATTAGTATAACCAACCAATGCAACCCGAATAAACTCACCCCTGTCTTTACGCTGTGTAAAAGCTTGTTTATCTATTTCCAGCAATCTTTTGCGGAGCAATGAAATTTTATCTCTCACAATACGACGATCGGTTTCAATTTCTGTTTCACCCGGTCCTCTTGTGCCAATACCGCCTCCCAAACGTTCAAGGTGCTTCCACATACCACGAAGCCGCGGTAATATATATTGATATTGTGCCAATTCTACCTGGGCTTTAGCCTGTGCAGTTTTTGCTCTTCTTGCAAAAATGTCAAGAATCAAATCTGATCGGTCAATTACTTTAACCTCAATTGCTTTTTCAATATTATTGATCTGTGCACCTGTTAGCTCATCATCGAAAATTACAACCCGAACATCTTTGCCTTTTACATATTTACCTATTTCCTCCAGCTTTCCCTTGCCCACAAAACTGCGGCTATCCGGATGTTGTAATTTCTGTGTAAAACGTTTTACAGTAATAGCACCAGCTGTCTCTGCTAAAAATGCTAACTCGTCTAGATACTCATTTACTTGTTGTTCAGTTTGGTCTTTTTGTATTACACCAACCAGCACAGCCTTTTCTTCCAGTAAAATATTTTTTTTCTTATCCAGCATAATTAAAAATGCCTTTCACCTTAGCGAAAGGATGTGCAAATGTACTACTATCTTGATTTGTTGTTTAGTATGATGGCCTAAATGAAAAAAGCGATTCGTTTTACCGAATCGCTTTTAATCAATATGTTGTAGCAATAAAATGTTTTACTTACAAGCCACTTAAGGTTAACCCGATAGAGAAAGGTCGTATTACAGGCCCTGCTCCATCATTCAGTAAAGGAGTAAAGGAGTAGCTGCCGAATAAACTAAAATGTCCTGCTCCTACACGAGCCATAGCAGACAATCTTATTTTGTTGAAAAAGTTCTTGCTGGCCTCTTTCATTACAAAATCATTAATATCGCTTCCGCTTTTGTTTTGCAGTTTAGCATTGCGGGTATGCGCATTAATAAGTGTACCAACTTTTACACCAACAGCCGCTTTAAGGCCTTTACCTGTTAATGGATTAGCAGCATAGCGAAATTCAACCGGTGCTTCTAGATAAACGGTTGCCAGTTTCGATTTTTTGAAATTATTTGTATCACCTACATTGGTAAACCGCAATGTGGGGGTTGGATCTTTGATGCCGATATTAGTTTTGGTAAATAACATATGATCAGAGGCTATACCCGGACCAAATGCCATGCTTAGGTGGGGATTTGTTTTGAAAGGGAAGTCAAACATGAAGTACACATTGATCGTTTTTGATATGCCACTTGTATTAAATGTGTCCGGAATGCCTGCCCAACCTAGATAGCCTAATTGAATCAAAAAATGATCATTTGCCCTGTTAGACAGGTCAATTTTTTCTTTTTTCTTTGGAGTTACAGGTGTTTCCTGTGCCATCAGTGAAATACTAAAAAAGGCACCGATAGAAAGCAATAAAATCTTCTTCATAATTTTTAAGTAGTGGGCAAATGTATTTTCATCCCGGTTAACAAAAGGTTAAAGAGCCTTTGTACAATATATTATAACAAAGCCCCGGCGAAAACCCGGGGCAATTTAAGTGGACCCTGCAGGGCACGATCCTGCGACCCCCTGATTATGAGTCAGGTGCTCTAACCAACTGAGCTAAGGGTCCTGCGGTTAAGCGGCTGCAAAAATATAAAAAAG
>CAZXMP010000043.1:0-26170 GCA_964641575.1 uncultured Chitinophaga sp.
ATCCAACTTACGAATAAAGCCCAGCTATAGAATATATTTTCATCTTCATATCTTTACTCAGCAACATATCGGGCTAACGTAACACGGAATATCGCCACGTCGCCAAGCCCTAACGTTGTGTGCTATTAATAAACCTTCAATTGTAGACAAAACGACAATAATGAGAATTGTCATCCCAGTATTGATACTTGCCTTTTTTTATGCTTTAGTGGGGTCCTTGTTGAGTACCATGACATTAAATTGGCCAACTGACACGTTTATCTATTCGCTAATAATGTCCTTCTTTTTTATTCTTTTACCTTTATTTATAGCTGTTTGTGTATTTCACTTGATTCTTTCTATTTGTAAGTGGATGAATAAACGATGCACAGTTAAAGCTCAAATTGTGACATTATTTATCCTTTTCAATTTAACCGTATTATTGGTTCAATTACCAGATTTTTTTCGACATCAAGCAGAACCACATTATACTCGCTATAATTCATTCAGTGAATATTTTATTAAAAATATATATGAAGGAGTTATTACTGCGACAATCTTTTCAATTGTTATTCCTTTGCTGGACAACTTTATAAGAAAAAGAATGGCAAGGATTGACACGACATCAACTTGACAACAGCACACAACATTTAGTTTGGCAAAATGTCGACTTCCGGATTGTGTCTTTCATCGTCCGGTTCGCTATTGAGCTACATATCCTGCTAACGAATTACTATCAACAAAAAAATATATCTTGATCCTCAAATCAATGATCGGCTGAAGTTAGCCAGGGACGAAGAATCACAGACTATCGCCACTTCGCCAAGCTCTTGCCGTTGTTGGCAATTGTAAATGAAACTCTATAATAAATGAAAGGACTTAAATTCTGCCCAAGTATTGAGGAAGTTTTTGCTGATCAGCTTGCTCGGTGTAGTAAACATTTTAAACCACTTGCCGCTATTGATCTTTCTTTAATTGACAAGTCCTGGACAGGTGAAGTATTTGTGGTTTATTTTAATGATGATCCTTATTGTGAAGAATCCGTCAAATATTTGAATGACTTTTGTGATGGCAACAAAGTTACTTTTGATATAATTGATGGAAAGTATAAGTTTAAAGCTGATTTTAACTATTTTATCACTAATGATGATTGGAAAGAATGGCTAGAGAAGGGTGAAAAATCTTATGGCGAATTTTTAGAAAGACTTAAAACTGAAGAAATTAATCCAACAGAGTTTATTGTTGGCTTGAATAAAAAACCTAAATGGGTTCAATCAGATGAAACGCCTTTAAATTCGAAAGGAAAGAAAATGAAATTTATTTGTCAAATGGATTCTGGAGATATTGTAAATGATTTTTGCGAAGAAACAATTTATCTTTTTTATGACCCAGTTGATCAAATTGCAGTTCAAGTCCACCAAATAGATTAAAGTATTCAACAACAACTGCCTACAACATGGGGTTTTATGCAAGTTGGGCTTGACAAACTTAGCTTCAGCCAATTGTGTCTCGTCCTGAAATAGGTTTACACAAAAAGTAAACTTATTGACATTAAAAAAAGCGGTTTTGGAATATCTGACAGTTGCAAACTTTACCTTTTGTTAGTCTTACTTTTTAAGCTATTCAGTCTGGCAGATATGATTATGTCTTTATCGGGTTTAAGAATATCGATCTGGATTTTGGCTAAATCTTGTTTCAATAATTCGTTAGTAAAACGAGTTGCAGCCAATCATCTATTCTGCCAGGCTTCTATTTATGACGACAATTACTTGTTCGAATATTCTTTAAGTCGTTGTATCAAAAGCCCTTTTGTTTTAAATAAAATATCATTTGTCTCATCTGGATATTTCTCTTTCATCCATCTATCAAATTGGTGGCCTTTTTCCTTAGCCTGTATCAAATAGTCCTGATAATTGTCTGTTGTATCTATTATCATGCTTTCAATTTTTTCTTTTCCGTTGGCGGTGATTTGGATTTTCCATTTCGGGTATTGAATAATCAAATATTTCAAATAGTCGCTTTGATCTTCTACTAAAAAATCTGTGATTGGTCCATTGGCTGTTGTTTTTAAGATCCTGTACTTTCCCTTGTAATTTTCTACTGTCGGTATATATTCTTCAATAAATGATAACTTATCGTTGGTATAAGTTGTATAAGTTCGCTTAAGCTGATAATTGTCCGCAACTAAATTATGCAAACTATCAGTTTGATAATTATTTAGAAATGCCAAAAACTTTTGAGCTACATTAAGGTTTGAATTTTGTCCACATGAAACAAAAAATATTAACTCAAGAATTAAAATCAAGATGGTAGAATTCTTTACCATGTGGAATGTATGTTTAGAATTTACGGATGTGATTATATTCCTTGATACAACATGCCAAGCTGTTGGTGGTTAAAGAAAATAAAGTTAAGAAACTATGATATAGAATATGTTTCCTGGCATTTGTCACTTGTTTTTCCAAACTATAAATGTTAAACTGCCGTTTTAAAAGGATTTCATTAAACGTATTCTAAAGGGAGTATTCTTTTTAAGTAAGTTCAACTGATTTTGAGTTAAACTACATAATTCAGTATCAAATAGTTTTTTTGAATTCCTTTTCTGAACGCTAAGATAAACTTCAGCAATTTCTTTTAAACTTTTCGAAATATTAACTATACTGTCTTTTGCAAATGACAAAAAAAGTTCAGCTCTATATCGAGTTTCGGTTGTATCTAAATTTGTTGAAATTCGTTCGTAGAAATCAGTCACCCACTTACTATCAATTCTTTCATTATCAATACTGGTTAATAGTCTTGAATCATTCATCCATTCCCCAAGTCCAATCAAACTTATTTTAATGTCCTTATAAAGAGATGGAGAGTCAGTTGTGATGATGGTGTATGGAAAAAGTTTTTGTCCAGGAGAATTTGCTTGCGCATTATTTATATTCTTCCAATAGCTTTTTGTTGAAGCTATTGTATCAAAGGAATAGTTTAAATTATTGCTATCATTCTCAAGTAGATACTTTTCATTTTCACAAAAGATGTGAAGTTCTATTTCTTTTGATACAAATTCTTTTTTTACTTTCCTGCTGCATGCTGAAAGTAAAAAAAGAAATGTCCAAATAGTAATTAGTCTTAGCATTACAATAATTGGCTAGGTAATAGAGCTGAGAACAGGTTGTAAAGATGGCATTATCCACTTGCTTAATATATAACTAACTAGCGATCTGAAGAGAACTTATTTGCTGTTTTTCATAGTTCATGTCAGACGCATTTTTATTTTACGGTTACCTTGGTTAATTCCATTTTGTCCAACGAGTCCAATAAATTCTCAAAATGGTTTATTGTGGCAGAACCTAAGTCAATGTCAACTCGTATTTTGTCATCTTCATTGTAAGGATCGGACATATAATGGACAACTGATCTTAACCCCTCAGATTCCTCTTTTTCTTTAAACGAATCCAGGAACCAGCTTTTTAAAGGAGCCCAGTCGTGGTCATCTTTGTCGAAAAACTCAAGAGTCAAAAGATTCCATTGAAACGGTTCAATTGTCACCTTTAAAGTGTCAGACCATTGTAAAGTAATAGGACTAAAGCTTAATCTGGAGTCAGTGTCGACCATTATCGAATCAGTCAGCGTTTTGTCTTTAAACACAAAAAGGTCGTTTCGGTATGGTGTCTTAAAAAAGCCTTCTGTAATAGTCAATCCAGATTTGTCCAATAATTCGGGTTCGATAACAATTTCAAATCCATTGGCTATTTGCTCATTAATTTCTTGCTTAAATCTCGCAAGATAAAAATCTCTAATTTTTTCGAGTAGTTCTGTAACTGTCATCTCGTGTAAATTGCGCCCAACAGTTAGGGCTTAGTGATGTTATGGTATTCCGATTCTTTAAGACCGGGACCATGCTTAGTAAAGATATGAATATGAAAATATTTTCTATGCTTGGCTTTATTGATTTGAGGGAACGGAAGTGTATACTTGCTACTAAGCCCAACCTAAACAACCAATACTTTAGGATAGTTACTTAAAAATTTCTGGAGAATGTATTAACCCAATTTTTCTAAAAAATTCATCTAATTCATTTGCCTTGATTGGGTCTATATTCAACCATTCAAATCCTAATCCTGGTCCAGCAAGTATATCATGACATCGCAATGAAAATTCCCAATATAAATAATGCCCCCTATTCCATACCAAAACAGCTTGCATAGGAAAAAAACCTTTTTGAGTGGCATACCTGCCAGTGAATTCATTTACTCTTTCGAGTATAGTAATAAACGCTGACTTTTCTTGCGATTTTAAATGAAATATAGCCTTAGGTTTTACGGAGTCTACGTGACCTTCTTTTATGACATTACGAATATTAGAAACTGAATCGAATAATGCATAATTAACTATCCAAACAGAATCGGCAGTAGCAACCTTTTTAGATAATATTTTATATTCCTTTTGGGAATATGCAGTAATGGTGAAAAAAGTACATAATATGATTAGAGATTGAAATTTCATAATTTATTCTTCGGTGGGTTGCTTATAGAAGTGCCGGTGTTTAATTCAACCTAAAACCACCCAATTGATGATTAAAGATAATTAGGTAGAGAATATATTCGTCACCACCTAATCTTACTATCCCGCCTATTGTCTACAACGATTTCAACAATGAGTCAATATAAATTCCTGCACCCATTGGGTTATAGCCTTTTTCGATGCAAGCCTTACTTAACTCTTGGGCTGAATAAGAGATTCTTCCAGCATCAAAATTGTTGTTTTTTATTGCATCAAGAGCTTCTTTTGCCTCGTTTTGCGTAGATATTCTCTTAAGGCCTGAAAGTTCTTTTAAGTATGTTTTGCTAAAAAAAGTAAAAGCAGTTTTTTCATTTAAGGCTAAAGTATTGATTTGAATAGTATCCAATTGTTTGATTGCTAAACAAGGAATTGGCTGCAGATACTCCAATTGGTTTATATTAATGTTTTTAAATACCATTATTGAAAATTGTTTATCAGGACAAAAGTTTTCCGGCCATGGAATTGAATCTAGGCTTTCTAGTTTCAAAATGGTAAATTTTTCTGATAGTTGAGTATTTAAGATTTTGTAATGAGCCTCAAGTTTGGAGTCGCAGGGGCGGTCTACGAGACAATTATATTCATATAACGTATCACCGCCTTGCCTAATTGTTTTGATTGTACTGTCAGTCATCAAAAAACTATACTCTTGCGAAAGTATGATAGGAATTGATGTTTGCGAACAACTAAGGTTGAAAGAAAGCAATAATATTATTATTAATGATTTTTTCATAACGGTTGTATGGTTAGGGTCATCGCTGGAATTAAGAAAGTAACCTATATTTTTGTGTACCGTTAATTATCTAGGTCGTTCACTTAATGGTACAGGGAATGCAAAAATTTTGATTACCCTTGAATTACTGTCATCGGGATAATTCAGCTGGCCGCTACCCAACTGAACAAAATTTAAAGTCAAATTACTTTTAGGCTTCAAACTTCGCATCCATTGGTATAATGAATCATTTGTTGAGTCCATACTATCCTTAAATTTCATCCCGTACTTGAATTCCATGTCACGAGAATGGAATTGAGTTGTCACTAACCACCCCTCTTGAATAACTGTATCAACAGTAACATTTATACTGTCGATGTATCCACCTAAGGAGTCAACAATAAAATACCGAAGTTTCTCCAGATACTTGCTCTGAACTGTGTCTTTGTGATCTTGTTGTTTTGCAGCAAAATATTCCGATCTGTAGTTATCTATCAAGTCAAAAATATATTGCTGATTTTTCGAGAATGCTTTTTCGGTTTCCTTTATTTCGTTTGGACTGTCCTTACAACTTATAACAGTTATAATGAAGACTAAAAATAATAACAGAGACTGAATATTTTTTATAAATGATTCCAATATCAAAGTTTTGCAATTGATTTCTCAAACATTCTACTCCCTGTGGCAATAATGCAGTCGCGATGATTTACACAAAGCAGCCACTCATATTTTTTTGAAGCTATATACACTTCTTCAGTTAAATTACATTTTTCTAAGACCGAAACTATATCTGTTATATATCCCTCGTAAAACCAGTGCTTGGCTTTTTCTGAAATAGTTTCTTCCAGAATAAGCCAAACTTTTTCTGAATGGTCGACCAATTTTGGTAGTTGATCAAATGGGTAATTATAGTTGAATTGAACTGAGGAAGAATCACCTTTAAGCCGTTCCCAAACTTGTCCATTTCTATCCGGGTAACAAAATTGCTGGAAAATCTTTTCCTGAATTTCTTGCCATTCATTTATAGGAACAGGATAAAATTTATCTTGCTGAATATTAAATTGCTGACAAATTTGTACAATCTCTTTTCTTGCTGGTGTCCACATTATTCAAAAGTTATGATAAACACTAGAATCTAGGGCAAGGTAATGTCTCGCTATACCGTGTTACATAAGCCTAATAAAGTTAATGAGTAAAGATAATATAGCTGGGAATGAATTTTATATCTGAATTTATTTATTAGCCAGATATGAACTTACACCACTATTTGGATATTTATACAATTCCTGGAGTACATAGTTCTTTTCAGTCTACTCATAATCGGGTATATTCCCCTCTTAAAGATTTTTTGCAAATGTTAATGAGACTGGTATTTTCAACTGCCCTATCAAAACGGTTAATATCGTAGGCAGTATCTATGCAATGGTTTAAAAAGGTTGCACACAATGTCTTATCCCAACCTGCACAAGCTATTGCTAAATACATTCTTGGATCTGTTAGTCCATACTCATGGCCAGTTCTGTCTTTATGTTTATTTATATCCCAACTAATTCTTAGTATTTCTTCAATCTCATTGTTTGGAGGTAACATTTTGTCAACAGCAAGCACTTCCAATGCACCGCAAATAACAGATAGACTTCCAAAATTTAAAAGCTCTAATACCGGTTGTGCGTCAAATACTGACTTGCGTTTTAGCCGGACAAATGCAGCCGAAGCATTCATTGTAATCATGTCATGCGGAATATTATTTCTGACAATGGGTTCAATGTATTCCAGTGCTGGTTTGTGGTCAAGTAAGCCCAGAGCCTTTATCATTTCTGACTGTAGCTCCCAAGTTTTTGGGTATTGTCTTTCTTTTATATACACAGCAAAAAGCTCTACAGTAAGTTCAACAATTTTCTCTTTGGATATTTTTTTTGTCGCTCTTAACCTGTCTGTAGATTTTTTGGATACTAATTTCTCTTTTATTTGTTCAATTGTCATAGTATTGGTATCTATAAAGTTGTATACAAAGTCAGGGCTTTCCCTGCTGTGCCGATATTAGGCATTACATCAGCGCCAATTGTTGATGAATATTGACATTAAGACTGAGAAAAAATTCGGTAAGCAGTCATGCTGTTTTAGATTAAATGTTTTAATCATAGCAATTGCTATTTAAGGCTTCACTGGCAGCTTTCAAATCTTCATCATTAAATGCAGAGCTTTTTGCTTTTTCAAAATATTCACATGCTTTTGTAAGGCGTCCCATTTTTCCCAAAATGATTCCCTGCCATAAAAGGCAATTACTTTTTTCTATATAGTTAGCATCAATTAGATATTCAAAATCGGAAAATGCACTATGAAAGCTATCGATTTCTGCCCAAGTAATGGCCCGTTGATAAAGAACATCGTTATGGGGTACTTGAGTTGCACCTTCATCCGACCTGTCAAAAGCAGGATTTTTCCATAAAACCCCGCCATTGATAGTTTGCAGGATAACAATCGAGTCGAAATCACGAAGTGCCTGCGAATATTGGCCTAATTCAAGGAAAGCAATTCCCCGACAATAATAAGCTAACTGAAGTTTTGGATTTTGCCGAATAATTTCAGAAGAGAGCTTTATAGCTTCGCTATACTTTCCAATATTTACAAAGTCAACGCTACGATTCACTTTGTTCAGAATAGTTTCCTTGGAAGGTTCCTGGCACGACGGGAAAAGTATGGCTGAAAAGAAGATTATTATAGGAAAAAGTTTCATTTACTATAATCATTATAGAATTGTGCTTGGCGATGTTGCGATATTCGCTAAAGATAATAAAGCTTTGAAATTATTCATTTATCGTCAAGTCTTCCCATACCAACTGTTATCCTTCTATAAGAAACCTTTGATCTTATTCTTTAAAATAAATTCCATAAATCTATTTAGAATTAAATGCTCTTCCCCTTCAGGATCAGATTCCCGCAACTCAACCTGCTTTGAATATGTTTGTAACAAAGATTCAAAATCCGGCCTATCGAAATATTTAGCCAGAATAAGCCCGGCTATATTCTTGAATTCGTCTTGATTGAAATCTTTTTCTAAGCTCTCATAGTGTTTAAAATATTCGAAATAATTAGGTACATAGTATTCAAAGGCTTTTATGAATTTCTCAGCTGCGAAGTTGATTGACATATCAGTATATATCAAAGAACTTTCGTCGTATAGCTTCCAGGTGTGTTCAAAATTTTCCTCCCAACGGGTATGAATAGCTAAACTGGAAGGCATATAGATTAAATTTTTATAATTCTTGGGCTTGCCTAGCAATAAAGCATTGAGCTTTGCAAGTTTTTCAAAAAATAGCCACCAGGAAAATGTTACATCGGTAAATGTTCCAACTTTAAACCACAGTTTTACTACAAAGAAACCTTTCTCGAAAGGTTTAACAAATGAGTTTTGACTTTTTTTAAATGTGTAGCCGCTCTTAATAAAGTATCCAGAGATAACTTCTGTAAATCTTTCGCTTGGTTTGGAGGAGTTATTGGTTACTATCAATGTCGTTCTTTATTTTAAAGGGTTTGTTGTATTTAATCGTATACAAATTGATAAATAGTCATTAGTCTGCCTATATCATAAAACTCTGTCTTTAGTGGTCGCCCATATATGTCGTAATAGTATTTATTTGATTGGTAAAACTCATCATCAATAATTTGACCATCGTTACGCATTCTCCATCCTTGGAATGGCTCTCTCCACTTGTCTTCAATGGGTTGTCCTTTGTTATTTCTTATAGTTAGTGTATGCCCAGCCTTTTGCCCTTTACTGTCATAAGAATATTTTTCAACAAGCTGCTTATTCTGATCATAGATAAAAGTGTCAACCCGAACAATAGTGTCTGCTACAAAATACTGGGTTTTAGTCTTTACACCATTGTGATAAAAAAACCGATAATACTCAGGAATATTTAGTTCGTTGATTATTCTCCTTTCTATTTGATCTTTCTCTTCGTTGTATTTGTATTCTTCAATCGGCTTACCGTCTGATAACCACTTTGACAATTGTCCATTCGTATATTCATAAATGTAAGAGACTTTACCTTGCTCATTTAGGGGATATGCTAGCCCAAATTCCCTTTCAGCTCTCATTTTTTCTTTCCCTTTATAAGTGAATTTTGTTTTCTCAAATAGCTTTCCCCACATATCGCTCATGTGATCGGTCGTGGCATACAATTCCTGGTAGATCAGATTACTATCAGAATTATACTCTTCATAAGAAGATTTAAATTTCTGCCCTTCTTTTCCCATTGATTTTGACGAACTATCCAAACTAGTAAAATATGTGGTTATGGAATAGCTTTTCCTTTGAGTGCTATCAAAACATGCATTTAAAAGAGTTGTAACAACTAAAAGAAGTATTGAATTGCGAAGGATCATAATTTTATGACGAGACTATTGCTTTACGTACCTTTTAGATTTTCAACTTATTCCCTCATTGGAAATTGATTAGTATATATCAGCAGCCAGTGTTTTCGTCCTCTTATTTGTAATGATTTGTAAGTTAAATATAATTTTTCCTCTATATAGACATTTGCTTTTACAAATTTTAACTTTAGAATCTTTATATCCGACAGGTTATCAAATGTTATAATAAAACCTCCTGCCAATCCAATAGATGCATCTGTTTTTAGATATTGATTAAGAATTACTTTGTCATTTACAGTAATATACAAACTGTCGTCAAATCCTTCATCAAGAGATATAAAAATAGTGTTAGGAATATTATTGAAAAATGAATCTATAGAGGATTTGGGTTTGTCATTATCATACTCTCTAATAACTCGAACAGAATCCTGCCCATATGCTTTATGAAAAGTGAAATAAATAAATATAAAAATTACAAGAAGTTTCATAAAATTTAGAATAATCCTCAGGGTTCTATAGATTGTATTTCTTTGTCAACTCCCAATAAACCCCTTCTTTTTTATCATAACGAATCAGACCTTCTGATTTACTCCAATATTCTTTTATTATAAAATTACTTCTTTCTAAATATTCGTTTGATTCCGGGTACAACAAAATAACATCGTAATAAGCTTTATATTTCGTGGTCAGTGATACAAACCTAATTGTATCTAAGTCTTTTAACTCCATGAACCCTCCACCATAAAACCATGCATCTTTCCCTGTATGATTCAAGGTTAAATAGGGTGAATTGTGTTTGGAGGTGGAAAGTTGAAGAAATAGATTTTCGAGATACCTATGATTTCCATCTGAAGAACTCGGGTCACTATGCTTAGCTGTAATAGTAAATTGTTCCAGTTTTGCAGGAAAAGCATCAAGAGGGTCGCTTGAAACTGTTTGTCGATTTGCTCCTGTTAAAAATATTGTATCAGTGTCCCCAGTATTAGAGCTAAAAACTAATACTTCATTTCCTTTATATGGAATCCATTTGAAATCGTTTTCTTCAAGACTATTGGTTTTGCTACAAGATGTCAAAACAATAAGTGTGAAAAAAAATATAATGAATTTTGAAGCCATCATTAAAAATATGATTATATAATCAAGGATTGACCATCCTTATTTTTACTTTTAGAAGGTTTATTTGAGTGATGATTTACCCACTCAGTCTTCTAGTGTATTAATTCCTGAGTATCTAATATTAAAGCCTTTCGAATTCGCCTCCATTGCTTTTATAATTTCATCGAATCCTTTGTCTAGAAGCAGGATTTCTATTGTGTATGATTGACCTATAGTTTTTGATTCAATTCTTAGCGTAGATTTAAATTTCCTACCAGGTCGGTTTTCAAAATAGAAGGCTTCTATTGTGTCCCACGAAATTAAGTTATACTTTCTTATCCAAATTCCATCTCTATTAATTATTAGTTTGATACCCGAGTCCAAAATTTTATACCAAAAAAAGAAAGTGAGTATTGCTAGAACTCCGGTTAAAAAAATAGCGCCTGCTTGTGATTTATTGTATGTGTCATTGAAATTGAAAACGTTGATTAGAAACCCTATAGTGGCTACAACAGCTAAAATTAGAAGCCCTTTGGCATTTTGCCTTGCTACCAATTCGTCGGGGTGGAATGTACGTTTTGAAGATTGCATTTTATTATATCGTTCAGGGCTTTTTTACTATTTTAAGTATGCAAAACATTAATATCCAAATCATTCCAATTATTATGTTTAATGTCTGCGTGGGTTGCCTCAACAGCATCAAATTCTTCCTGTAATGTTAGAAAGGAATTTTCTACGTTTATTTTGTTAGGATCATAATACCCCCTTTCACATTCCTCACAGTGTAAATAAAGTTTATTCATATTTAAATTCTTGAAGATAAATAGTCTTCCTTGGTTACAGAATGGACATGTTTTATACCAAAATAATTCTTTTGTCATAATAAAATGCTTGTAAAGATGAGCAAACGAAATATACTGATTTGTTGCCGCCACAACTTGTATTTGTTACGAAATTAAAATATGGGCTCTTTGTCTTAAAAGAAGAGATAAAGTTCGGGCTTCGTGCAGTGGTGAATTAACTAACTGTTCGCCTCATACTGCTGCTAAATTTATAACTAAAGGCCTAAGTATAGAACTACTGCTTGGCTTTATTCGTCGGCCAACCTTCACGGCAGACATCATGTTATCTGGCATTTTTTTCTTCGATTAAGATGGGTGTGGGAAATGGGCTTTGTAATCTTAAAAAATCTTTTTCACTTTCTGTCAAATTAGAAATGCCAAGGCCAACGTATTCCCATGCCTTGTCTCCATCCCGATGCAATGAAAATTCAATAGCATCAATTATTGGACTTTTTACAATACCAATGCTTGAAAGGTCTGCCACCATTCCTTTTTTTATTTCACCGAATAAAATATCCCCCAAAAGAAAGAACTGTTTCCCTGCTAATTGAAAGGCTGATTTAATTTGAAATGTTGCTGCGGTATTATTTGTGGTTTTGCCCAAACTCAGTTTATTTTATGAATTATATTTTTTAAGCTATTGATTTATATGTTTGTTATTAGAGCTTTGAGTAGTTGAAGTATTAACCAACTGTCGCCGAACTGAAGTTAAATTTATAACTAAAAGCCGAAGTTAAGAATTACTGCCCGGCAGATTTACATCCGCTGATATGAAGCTTTGACATGCGCTTCCCAGGATTGCTTCAACGTTATGGCCTAATTGTAGAAAAAATCTTTTGTTAACGGCGGCTTTCAGAATTGAATGCCATCAAATCCTCGAAAAACAAGTCTAATGCTTCCTTTTCATTTCCGTTTGCGAACTCTAAATAATGATGTAGCCTAAATGAAGGATGTCCTAAATCATATTTTCGCCAACTCCATTGCAAGAAACCGTGTTCTCCGAAAAAACTTTCCGAGTATTCCGCTGTCTTATCGAGTTGGTCACATGTGATTTGTACGCCAGTCAAGAAGATATTCAAGTATGAAAAATTATATGCTGTCAAATACATCCCTGGTCTCTGTCGTAAACCTGTAAGTAGGAAGTTTATAAGATTTTTCTGCATATAAGACTGTTTGCTTTGCAAAGTAGCCGCTTACATGCGGCCTTGGCAATGTGGCGATATTCCGTGTTAATTCATCCCAACCTGTTGCTTAGTAAAGATAGGAAAGAGGAGAAATTATTTGCTTTTTTACACATGTTAGCAGTAGCCCATTCACTAATCACCACCCCAATCAGGATATTGAATT
The DNA here is from genome assembly GCA_964641575.1 of uncultured Chitinophaga sp. Taxonomy (GTDB): domain Bacteria; phylum Bacteroidota; class Bacteroidia; order Chitinophagales; family Chitinophagaceae; genus JJ008. Next base: position 12,904 of record CAZXMP010000043.1, read on the forward strand.
TCCGCCCAAAGGATGCTTCTATCTGGATCTATGATATAGATCCAACTATTTTTTCCTTTTGTTCCATAATTGTAAACATATTTATTTGAAAAACTTTCGAGTCTTTCCAACTTAAAAGAAGTTTCTGAGAACATTTTTGGTTTGTAAATGCTTGAATCTAGTTTGAAATTAAATGTCCTGATAAATTCAAACAAGGAATCATTGCTAATGCGAAAAGAAGCAGCAGTCCAAAACTCGCCATTGTCAAAGGACTCTAAGTGTTTGCTGAACTTTGGAATGTGTATCCCGGAAATTTTTTCATAAAAGGCTCTTTCATAAAAACCATCTCGGGAAAATATTTTTGAATAAAGTAAAACGATTAGCATTATAAAACAAACTGCGAAAAGAATATACCAAGCCCGTCTGTTGGAGGTCTTGTTCTCTTTGTGGTATAAATTACTTGAAGGCATAAAATTTAAAACTGTTCCGAATTTCGGTAAACGTCAGGTTTGGCTATGGCAATACTGGTTCATACCTCAGCCCAAACTATTGTTGAGTAAATATAATATAGTTGATAAATTATTCATGTTTAATCAACTGATATTCTTTATTTTAGCAAATGCCTAATTTGTTCGTCGAGAAAAACAAACAACTCTGATTTTGTTAATTGTATTTCTTCCATTTTTGTACAAATGACTTCAATAGTAACATCTTTAAATCTGGCGATGTAATGTTTGTATTCGTCAAAAGAACTATCTGTGTGTCTATTATGTTGTCGATTATCTTCTCTGAGTTCTGCCAGCCAGGGCGAATTGGCTACTTGGAAAAGACCAAAAGAACCCAGTCCATAATTTGAAAGGGGATGCGATACCTCGTCATTAGGATAACCATATTTGTAAATCAAAGAGTCAAATTGTAAGCTGTCGATTATGTTGTCAGTCTGCTCAAGCAACAGTATTAGCTTAAGTTGACTTGAAATGATGAGATTTTCATACATGAAAGCATAATCTTTACTAAGACTTAATTCCGTGACCTTAATTGCGTTTGTACCATTTTCGAGTTCATAGTGCCAAACTATTTTTCACTTTCAATAATTGATCTGATAATCTCCAATTCTTGCCTGGAATAAACCCCACGATTTAATGCTGCTAACCCACTAGTTATTTGAGAGTTTACTAATGTCACCTGAAGCAACCTATTTTGAAGAATAAATGCAAGTCTATATCCTTCTGCAATTAAAGTTGCGTTACTCCAACTTTCAGTTCCTTGTTTGTCAAACCGCATTTCAAGCCCAAAATAATTATTGCCATTGGAACTACTTTCATAAATCTTTAATGTAGTAAAGTTTTTTACATTAAGGATAGGTCTAGGGTCTACGTAATAGGTTTCTTCTGATTGGTCTAGTTGTCGTTTATATCCTTTTGAAGAATCAGCTACATAATACCAGCCTGTATATAAAATGGTGCTGTCCTGTTTGAGAAAGCTTGGACTGTCTTTAATATCATATTCCTGGTCTTCCAATAATCCGCCCCCATTTTTTTTATTCTGTACTGCTGAATTATTATTTGTGCAACTTGCCAGAAGAATTAGAAAAGAATATAAAAGTACTTTCATAATAAGCATAATTTTTGTCTGTCTACAAGATGTTGTAAACCGTTGCTAATAATGCCAGACATTAGCAAGGTTGCGATATTCGCTTCTAAATCAGTCCAAACTGTTGCTGAATAAAAGATTACAAAGCTTAGAAAGTAGGTCCCTATAAAGTCATGTTGTTTTCTACCTTTATTCATAACCTCAGATGGCCAGCTAAATTATTATCACGAATTTGAATAAAATTAATTGTCTGCTTCTCATTATCATAATCAAAAGTTATAATAATATCTTCAGACATATAGCTATCAACAAGAAAATTTTTGCTTAAGATGTCGGAATAACCCTCTTTCGTTTGGCCTGGCTTTCCAGCCTTTTTTAAAACTTTAGTTCTATTATCATCAAATTTTGTTTCAAAGGGTAAATGGTCAATTATCTTTAATGATTTGGGATAAAGAATAAGATGAGAAAATACCGGATTGCCTTTCTCAAAAACAACTTTATCATCGTCATCATAAATGGCTTCATTGTTTGAAAAGCCTAATTCAATACCGATATTTTCAGAAATGAGGTAGTCGCTTTCCAAAATGTCATATTTAGTCAGGTCGGTAAATATGCTTTGTAGGAAAGTTTGGAACTCTTCATCAAATAAATTGGTTCCAAAACGTTTTGTAAAGTCTTTATAAGATAGCATATTTTCAATACTACTTTTTATTTAGAAACCTGTATCCGGTTATCTGTAATCCTTGCTCATCATAAAACATCAAGGTATCCTTTAGCACAGAAATGTTTTTTAATATACCCTTAGTATCCAGTCTTTCAATAATTAAATCACTGCCCACAATTTGGTATGGATATGTTTTCTGCTCTTGATAATAATAAATCGAATCATGTTTAATTTCCCAAACAGGACTATCTTCTCCGAGTCCACCCCAATTTCCAATTAGTTTGGCTTTCAGACTATCAACAAGTAGTGGCTTATTTTTCCCAGCATTACTTGTATTAGAGCTTTGGATATTACAACAGACAAATAATAGGAAGAGAATAACTGAAATAAGTTTCATTATTTGTGTTGTTAATTGCATACAAACGTACTTGACTTGAGATGGGAGGATACTCCATTTTGTAAAACTCAGAATATTACTACGCAAAGGTATTGCCGCTTCTAATTTATACAAACTTTTAGTCTGCGTCTGATGATTTACGCCTTATGAAATCTGTAATAAATTTTACAACATTCCTGTCTTTGTCATAGCCAACATAACGAGGGTAAAGTCCGTCACCAAAACCTGAGCCGAACATTATAATATTTCCATTTGCATTTGCAGGCTTGTAGTTAATCCAGTCCTCGCCCCTCGAACTTTTTGGAATTTCTTTATTTGCTTTGAAAAGGTCGGCTAAAACTTCATTGTAAAAGTTTCCATCCTTTTTAATTTGATAAAATTCCTTTATTTCATTGTCGTAAATTTTGTAAGTCTCAAAGTCTGCAAAACAGCTCAGCCCATTTTCAACGGGATACACTCCATTCATTTTTCGTTCAAAACTGTCAGCAAGAAGATGTTCGGGAATTAAAGATATTTCCCAATAAGTGGGGATTTCATCTTTTACAACTAATTCTGCATAAGCTACACGTCCTCCAAAATCTTCTTCGAGTCCAATGTATAAATAAACAGGATATTGTCCTTTAGCAATTGTCCATGATTGTGGAAGTCCTAACTCTCTATACATTGGGTCTGTACAAACTATTTGTCCAGTCTGAACATTTAATTGTCCTGCTAGAAATCTGTCATAATATTTGTTGTGTTTCAAGTCATGAAAGTCAGAATAGTCAAAATCAGTTTTTTCCCCATGAATAACCTGGGTTACTTTTTTATTAGTTGTGTCCTGTTGTGTTTCATGTCTGAAATTCACTGTTGCCTTTTTACTTTTACAAGAAAAGAATGTCCAGATTGATGTCATTACTATGATGGTAAATAGGCTTTTCATTAATTTAACCACTAACATCCGGGCATGCAATTGTTAAGATATTCCATGTTGCATAAGCCTGAATTGATTAGGAGTAAAGATATGAATATGAAAATATATTCTATAGCTGGGCCGTTTTCGTAAACTCGATATGTTCCTGAGTAGCGATTTGTTGATGAGGACCTATTCGTTAATCCGCCAAATTGCCAAAATACCTGTTGAATGAACTTTTCGTATTGGTTGACGAAAAGTTACCAAAACTTCCACCATTGCTTTTTAGGTTTTATAAATACAGTAACAGGTTCTTGTTTATAATAATTCGATTCTTTGTAGTCAATCGAATTTCCGTCATAGTCAACTTTATACGTACTACCGTTAAAGTCTGTCAATGCAATATATGTGTCATGCATTTCAAAAGGATTGCCTTCGTAAAGGCAAACGAAAATGTCTGCTCCGGCATATTTCCAAATTATTTTGCCTGATTTGTCAATTCTTGCAATTGATGTCTCTCCATGAGAAATGTAAGTATCTTGATATTTATGAATTGAAAAGCATGTTGCCCAATCTGGTTCTGTAACCCAATTTGTTTCTAAGTCTGGTAGACTTAAGCTGAATAACTTATTACAACACCGGATAATTAAGTTGCCATCATCAATTAATGCTGTGTCGCTATGTACACAAGTCCCGCCGCCACTAGCCAAAATAATTGCACTGCTAATAGGGATATTACCCTGATAAATTTTTATCGCATGTTGTGAGGTCGGTGAATATTGTTTGTCTTTATCTGCCTGTATTACCTTGTCATAACTTGACGGACTATCTGCTGTTTGATTAAATGCAGAGTCGTCAGAAAGCTCAATCATCAAGTCATTATGTTGAAGGTTAACTGTCATAAAATGGTATGTAAAAGTAAGGTATGTCGAAGAACTGGTATGGGTGATATATCGATGAGAATTTATTCGGTAAGCCGACATTTCGCCAAAGCTCATATTGTGTGCTATTTTTCATCGGTTCGAATAGCATCTTGTTTAATAAAATACTTTTGAAATAGCAGGTCAGCTCTTTTCCAATTATCTTGTTCGTTGCTTTTATTTTCATTATTCATAGTTACCCTAAGCGTACAATTATGACAAAATTTAACTGGGTGATCGATCTTACATTGAAGTATCTTACAATAATGTAGTGCTTGTCGAATTTGTTGAAGTGACAAATTAAAGTCTGTCATCATCGAATTGATGTTACTGTCATATGTGTTAACAAGACTTACAATGTCGCCAACAGCAAGTCGGGTTCCTTCAAGTCTTGGTTGTCCCCAGAGTGTATCTGGTGTACAGACAATTTCAGGAAATGTTTTGTATGTACAGTCTTCCCAAACTTTGTTAAACTCTGACTGACTTATTTGAAACTCTCTAAACTCGGGAAGGTCAAGGGGAATTTCGGAAATCCCCCCGTATTTCTCATCAAGGTAATCTATTTCATACTTTAAGCAATTTCCATTTGCGAAAATCTCTATCTGCTTTAGGATGTTTCCTTCTAAATCTGTTTCAAAATAGTAATCGGAAGTCCCCCATTTGTCAGTTAGCTCATTACCGGTAGTTTCGTCCCAATGTCGTTTAAAGTAGAGTGTCATTTAAAATAGTAGGCAACATTGCAGGGCTTGGCTATCTGGCGTTATTCCGTGTTACCTAAGCCTTGACTGAAGCTGAGTAAAGATAGAATGCTGAGGTTATATTCCAAAGCCTGGTAATATTAGCTCAACTGGGACTGCCGCTGATTGTCTGTATATCAATCAGGATATTTTCGTCGCCCACATAGCAAAACCCCAGGTTACCTGCCGAGTTTTTTAGTTTGGATAAAGTCCCTAAATAATTTGATTTCAGAAATTGTGTCAGTTGTCGGACTCCAACTAAATACACCTCGTGATATTGTAAACACTTTTTTTCGCCTGCTAGCATTTGTATACATTATTGAAAGAATATATGCTTGACCTAAAAAAAAATAAATTGGGAAAGGAATTGTTTTAACGGCCACAATGTCGTTTAAGTTAATTTTCTTCTTTCGTAATCTTCGTGTCAAGTAAAGAAAATCTACATCAAATTCAACTTTATAAATTCTAAGAGAAAAATAAAATGTCAAACCACTTATTAAAATGGTGACAATTATGCCCCCAACTAAAGTAAGAAATAAAAAAGAAAGCAAAACTAGCATCCAAGGAAGAAAGCCAAAAGACGCTAATCCAGTTAGCTGTATAATTTCTGTTTGTTGATGGGATAAACGGTGCTTCATTTAAATATAACAGTAACCACTTTGTATTTTTGCGGTATTTGAAAATCGTCAGCTCATAATGCTGCTAATCAAAGGTATGAAGATTGAAATATATTCTATAGCTTGGCTTTATTCGTTAGTAGATAATGAAATTGATTAGCGATATGTCAATTAAAAAATATTAGGAAGCCAAAATAGCAGAATATCAGTTTGTTGGATGCAGCGTTTATTGTAAAGTCTTGAGAGAAAATAGCAATTCGTCTCCAGAAGAAAATGTCAAGTTTTGGATAAACCCTTCATTATTATAGCTAACTAAATAAGTTAAACGATTTTTTACGCCTTCTACATCAATAGTCAACCCTTGCCTTAGCAACATTATATCTATAGGATCCAATTGTATGATTGTAACTTCATTTCCCAAACTGTCGTAAGAAAAAGTATATCCGTATGACTCGGGTAAACACCCCAAACAGTTGTAATAGATTTCGGATAGTATTCGACCTATGGAATCTCGTTCGATAACTAATTGTGGCTTGTCGGATCTCGATAATAAAGCAGCCTGTTCATGTGGTTGATGTGAAGTCAGCCATAATTTGTCTAGGAATGGAAGGCATAAGTCAAAATTGCGACAAATATAATTCGATGTTAGTGCGATACCCTGGGGAAATACCTTTGTTATATTAACGCTATCTCTATCAGGTCGAAAATCTTTTATCTCTACAAATGTCTTTGTCTGGCAAAAACAAAAGGATACATGCGTAAATGCAAAAATGGTTAATAAAACTCTCATATATTACGTCTACGTTCGAGGCTTTGTGCAGTTGCGAAATCATCCAGCTGCGATACGGCCCGGAACCGCAGTAAAGATATTATGTTGAAATTATATTCTTCAGCCCTGCTTTTACAAAGCTGATGTTGTTTTCTTCAGTTGATTATCTTCTGAAATTCCATAGTTTTTAATAAAGGGCAATGAAACTGCCTTGGATTATTAATACTTACTGATTCAATTCCAATTATAGCTTTCACCTCACTGCCATTCATATAAAAGGTAGCAAGAGTCCAATCTCCATAATCATCACTTTCCCATTTTCCTGTAAATTTTTTATCAGCGAAAGAAAGTAAAAAAGTTTTGTCCTTTTTAATTATCAAGTTTGGCAAGTTGAAGGTTAAAGTTTTGGTAGAGTCAAGTAATTCATATTGACCGACTTTGTAAGAACCTATAATATCTCTTTCATATCGGTTAAGGCAACCGCTAATTAATACAAATAAAGTGATTACAAAGAGCATGTAAAATTTTCGTATTAGCAAAGATGTCTGTGAAAAAGTTTTCAAACTGAAAATTTATTGATCAAGTGTCGTAAAAAGTCCTGGCTTTCGGCTATACTGAGATTCCGTGATACGTCAACCCAAACCGCTGCTGAGTAAAGATAATAAAACTGAAAAATTGTTTTCTTTTTTACACAGGTTCATGTTGTACGCCGTACTATTGGTTCTTAATGTAGTCCACTATCAATTCAACGTCTTCTTTTGTCAAGCTTGAAAACTCCAAGCAGTGATAGTCGTACTTACTACTCAAAGTTTTGTACAAGCTATCATTTTGAACTTTTTTTCTGTCTGTAAGTAACTGATAAATCCATTCAGAACTTCTCCTGCTTATAATTTCATTCAAAGCAGGACCGGTCATATCCTTGTAAATTGAATGGCAACTTGCACAATTGTTGTAGAACAACATTTTCCCACTTCCATGAGCCGTAAAAATGAATTTTGAAAGTGTTAACGCAGGATTTTTTGAAGTGTCACTATTTTTAAATGTAATAGATTTATAGATTTTAAGTATCGTGTCTGTCTCATGGATGTTATCTCCCCAAATTGTAAACTTGTTCTTCTCTGTGACTTTAGGTATGTACATAGAAATATATCCTCTGCCTGCTGTGTCAGGTATCATAATTCTTGCGGTTAAACCGTTAACAGTATCCTTTGCGTAGCGGTGAGCAAAAGTCTCTTCGCCTGTCAAGTCAACACTGTACCATCCATAGTCAAACCAAAGAGTATCTTTTCCATTTGTAAGTCCACCGAAGTAACTGTCTATACCTTTTTTTTCAACTTTAGTCCAACCAGAAGGAGTTTTTAGTTTAAAAGAGCCAAAGTCAAGCGTCTGCCATTCAGCAGTTTTTGTCTTACAGGAAACGATTAGAATTACGATGATTATTATTAAACGAAGGTTCATTAAGTATGGCGTACAACGTTCGAAGCTTTGTGCAGTTGGGGAATTAACCAACTGTCTGCCCGGAACTGAATCTAAATTTATAACTAAAAGCCAGAGTTTAGAACTACAGCTTGGCTTTATTTGTCTGTGGTATTTGAAGCCGAATGGTGAACAAAAGGTACGAATTTATTTGCTTTTTTACACAGTTCATGCTAGCCGAAGTTTGTTTTCTTCCACTATCATGCTTACAAGTTTAAGCATGTCTTCATCCGAACTGTCTGAGATATTGTAACGAATTAGGTGCGTTTCTTTAGATGTAACAATCAGTAATTTTTTAAAGTATCGGTGAACTCTGTCCGTGTGTTTATCAAATGAAACAATCTCTTCAGTGGGTATATATAATTCTTTTTCGTCTTTAAAATAATAATTGATTTTTAAGGCCTTTTCGGTAAGATTAATGCTACACGCAAACCTCAGAGAGAACGCATAGCTGATTATTAGAGCAATAACGTTCACAAAGAAAAAGCTGCCGAGATTCAGTTCTTGTCTAAATAGATTGTAACCTGTAAAAGCCAGTATTGAAATTATAAACACTATTCTGAGGTAAAAGAAAATATTCAGACTTGATTTAAATTTAAACTTCAAGTTACTCATTCTATTAGGTTGGCTTAATTTCGGCTAACGTTCGAAGCTTCGTTCAGTTGGGAAATTAACCAACTGCTGTACGGCCCGGAATTGAAACTAAATTTATAACTAAAAGCCGAAGTTAAGAACTATAGCTTTGGTTTATTCGTCACTGGTAACTGAAGCCTAGCGAACAAAAAGACGAGAATTTATTCGCCACCTACCGTTAACGCAAAACATCACTGTTGAATTATCTAAAGAAGTTCCTTTGTCGTACCTCTTGAACAAGGGGGCTGTAAAGATTTGCTTCAATTTCAGCGTCCCAAAAATTCATATGATAACTACCTTCAAACCAATATTCTTCCTCTTTTTTAATTGGTCGTGGCTGAGAAAGTCCAAGTTCTGTTAAGCAGCAAACAATATCAATAGTGCTAAGAAAGAATATAGCATGCTTAGAAAAAGCTGAGTGTCGCTTTGTCAAAGTGTATTCTCTTAATTTATTGATGATTTCTTGAAGTTCAAAGTCTGTCATAATGTGATGCAAAACGTTCGAGGCTTTGTGCAGTTGAGGAATTACCCAACTGCTGTACGGCCCGTAACTGAAACTAAATTTATAACTAAAAGCCGAAGTTTAGAACTACTGCTTAGCTTTATTCGTCTGCATCTATTACCGCAAACCGTTGTTGGTGGCTGTTTAGTCGTTTGTAAATTTGTATTTTAAGTTCTTTAATATCCCACAAAACAGATGGCCCGTATACCAATCTGCTTTTACCATCACTGGTCTTAATGTACAATCCATAAGCATCATAATCATCGGTGCGCCAAAAACTGCGGTCTGAAATTTCCAGTTCCACTTCTTGCAATGAATACTCGGCATCTTTTGTTGTAAGCGTTTTATTCTTCTTGTCAAATACAATTTTAAAAGATGCTCGGAAATAATATTCAACTAACACCACTACTAAAGAAATCGTGTAAATCACTGCAAGTTGTATGAACACTGTTCTTTCGTTTTTGTTAGCCATTGTGATGATGGTTAGGAGTGAGTACAAGAAAAAATGTGCAACGGAGTTGAAGGTGCTTGTCACCGGATTTCTTGTCACAATTATCTCGCTTTCGCTCTCGTTAATGGAAAATGAATTCTTTTTCTTCCACCTGTGGTAGAGGTATGAAGCTACCATAACCGCAGTGTAAGCAAAGAGCCCTACCAAAAAAGTTTTCATTCCAACTGTAAGACTTGCCATTCTTTTTATGTTCATTTATATTAAATATAAATGTCGAGGTCCAAATTAACTAACTGCGGTATTGCCCGTTACTGAAACTAAATTTATAACTAAAAGCCGAAGTTAAAAACTGCTGCTTTGCTTTATTCGACGCCTCTGCTGACGCAAAACTGAATATTACTTGCCGATTTGTGTTACACGAAATGAAAGTCAAAATAATAGTTTGTTGGTTTTTTTGGGTCTATATACAAGTCAACACCTTTTTGTCTGTCAATATACATTTTTACTACATCAATATTCAGTGTCATTGCCTGGCTGACAAACTTATATTCTATTCCACTATATTGTTTGTAAAAGACAATATAAGTCTGCTGGAATTCTTGCATCTTGTAATTACGATTGCTGTCATAAAGTCCGTCTATTATTTCAATACGGGAGGGCAACCCTTCATTAATTATTTCTTGTTGGTAACTTCTACTTTTCACTTCTGCATTGTCAAGCGTCACTCTTACTTTTTCGCCAGTACGCTTAAGTTGCTCAATATCCGCTGATCGGTCGCTGTTGCTATAATTACGTTGATTATTTACTTTTTGCAATTTGTTTTTCGCAATGAAGTAAGCTCCTGCAATTAATATGAAAATGCTCAAAACAAACCAAAGTTCCTTTAACGGAATAGCTGTCCCCTTGTACTTCAAAAAAAAGAAGAAGCCAAGCAGTCCAACACTTACTAAACTATATCCTAAGAGTCTGTTCATTCAAATGGCCGGTAACGATCGAGGCTTTGTGCAGTTGTGGTATTAACCAACTGCGGTACGGCCCGGAACTGCATCTAAATTTATGACTAAAAGCCGAAGTTTAGAACTACTGCCCACCAGAATTACTTCCGCTGAAACTAAAGCCTGGATATGCACTGCCGATGATTGTTTCACCGTCATGCCCCAATTGCACAAAACCTGATGTTGTACTCATAGCCTTCTTTGTCAGCCTATTGTTGCCAGAAATATATCCTGTCAATTGTTGCTAAGAACGAACTCAAGTGTCCTTTATGTGTTGTGTCAATTCTGCCTTTTACAGTCACTCGTTTGCCATTCATTTTGTCGAATGATACGTTGTCGATATTTAATTCCTGATCAGTGCCCAACCAAAAGCCGTCTCGTTCACCCGTCAAAATATTTTTGTTAGTATAGATAGCAAACTCTTCAAATGCTTGATAGAAACGTCCTGTTGTTTCAATGTACTGTCCGTGATACAACTTGTAGTTTTTTGCAAGTTCAGAAATTGAAATTTTTGTTGCCTTTGTTGTTGTGTCCAAACTTGTGATGCTGAAAGTTGTGTTTGGTGATGTTTTGCAAGAAATTAGAGTTAGTGTCAAACAAAGAGATAAAAATACTGGTATCAGGTTTTGAAGTCGCATAGTTATACACCTGTTTTGATAACGCCTATTAAGAGAATTGTCGTAAAATATAAAAACAATGAAAATCCAAAAGTTAACGAAGCGAAGTTTGTCCAAAAAGTGTACCGTCTGCGATTTGCAATAATGTAAATGCCCAATAAAAAAGAAGCAAGAATTAAAAACAATTGGGCGAAAAGAGAAATTGTACTTCCATAAGAATATATGTATTTGTATTCCTTCGAGAATCTGAAATAGTATTCAATAAATTGTCTGAATAAAACCAATAACACAAATAATATTGGAATTGTCAGAGATAAAAATATCAATTTCTTTTCTTTCATAAAAGGGTCTACTGGCTTGCGTACAACGGTAGGGCTTTGCGTTGGCGGGGCATAGTGAACGTTCCGCATGGTTACAGAAGCCCGTTGAATAATTTACGCCTAAGTTAAGTAAAAAGCTGAATTGGAAAACGTCGGCCCGAGCAAAAGCTAAATAGAATTGGTAAAGCTGAAGATATATTCGTCGCCCCCGCTAACGCAAAACGCCTGTTGTAGGCAGTGCTGTCATGGGGTATATGGTGATTCTTTTGTATTGTCTTTATAATAGTCTGCGATGAGTGAAAATTGTTTTTCGGTCAAAAGGAGTACGTGTAAGTCGTTACCACCATAGAGTAAATAAAACTGTTCGTCACTATTATTTGCTTTCAAAACAATATTTACTTTTTTAAAAAAATTTCTTGCTGCAATGTCCCAAAATGTATTGGTTTCTAAATCTTTTTGGGTGTATAGTTGAACTGTGTCGCCGTTAATTAAAGCGTCAAAGGATTTATCATTGTCATTTAGTTTTTGAGCAGAAAGCATTATGTTTCTTTTAGCTAAAATCATGTTGAGGTTCTGCAGAAAAAAATCAAAGCTAAATTCAGCAAGTTCCTCTGCGTCAATATGGGTTATTTTAAAATTGTCGTCTTCGTAGATGTCAAAGGAATTTGTGAGTTGCGTTTTTAAACTGTCGGTCTTTGAACTGTCAGCATATTTTAGAAAACCATTGGCAATTAGCTCTTCCGCATGATTGATTTTGCCTGACTTTAACATGTTGTCAGTTTGTGTTTGCCCGTTTTGGTTGCAACTTATGATAAGTATTGAATAAAACAGAAGTGCTAATTGTTTCATGGTGTCGATTTAGCATTGCATAAAACCCAATGTTAGCGGCTGTTATTGTCGGTCACCCTAATTCGATTTGTAAGTCGCTGCCACTCTCATTGTCAAGTCATAAACTGTATGCGAAGTACAAACTGTCTTATTGAAAAATACTCCAACTCTGTCCCCAAAAGCACCTGTTGGATAAAAAGTCATATCTCCGATGTCGCCACTCATTATTGTCAAAGAAAATATTGTGTCACCACACACAAGGTCTATGATTTGAAAAAAGTCTTGATATTTCAAACCAAATTCGTATCCTAAAAATTTTGAACATTTAATAATTCGTTTCCATAGTCTGAACTTTGTAATTGGTTTGTTCAAAATGTCCAACCACTTAAAAGCTTTTGGAATATTTAAAACGGTGTCATCTTGTGTCGTTTTGGTTGTGTCAGCTACCCAAAACTTAGAAGCAAAATTTTCGTTTGTCAATTGTTGTGCTGAAACAAACAGAGTTTGTCCACCTGAAAGTTTTATTTGCCATTCTGGTGAATGAAGAACAAACAAGTCAGGGCTAACATTTGTCCAGTCACCTTGAGCAAAACCGTCTGGATGAGGATAGTGAAATTTTGTTTGTATATATGAAACGTCAACTATACTTTGTCCAACAAGTGATTTAAGTTTTTCTATGAGTTCGTTGTCTGTCATGTAATAGCCTCTTACGTCCGGGCTTGGCGACGTGGCGATATTCCGTGTTACGTCGGCTTGGACTAGTGCTGATCAAAGATATGAAGATGAAAATATATTCTATAGCTGGGATTTATTCGTCAGATTGATATGTCGCTGAGTAATGTTATATCGATCAGGATATATTCGTAAAGCCGCCATG